>JBNMOX010000202.1:0-4274 GCA_051275835.1 Patiriisocius sp. | reverse complement strand
ATTTATGCTTGTATTCTTGATTCCCTTTATTATAGAATTTGTGAGAAGTTTTGGCCAGCCTATTTACAAAACAAATTAATCAATAATTCTTTACAGATAATACTCATCTATTAGAATCATTTACTATTTTTAAAAAAATAATTATCCTATGAGAAAAATTCTCTTACTGGTTTTACTATGCAGTTTTTATATTGTGAATGCTACAGATTTATACACATTCACTCCAGAAAAAAATTATAGTGTAAAAGGAACTTATAGCTCTGAACTATCAGAAGGTGCAAGTTTTCATTTAATACTTTTAAAAAGAAAAAATAAGTCTGAGTTTAGAATTAAACCTGTTTATATCTCAAATTCTGAAGATATTACAGAGTTTGAGGCTATAGAAATGGATCGTTTACCTTCTATTGTTTCGCATCATTCAAATAATAATATTATAAGTTTCTTAGATTTTAATAAAAGAGGAGAAACTATTTCTTTGTTAGATTTTGACCTTGAAAATACATCCTCTGTAAAAATCACTGATATCACTCTAAAAGGTATTCAAACAATATTTAGGCTAGAAGACCGTACCATTTTGCTGAATATTGATAAAAAAGGAGAAAAAATATCTCATAAAACATTTGGAACCAGTCAAGATATTCACCTAAATACAATAGATATTCCTGAAGATTATAAAGACACATTTAAAAAATTAATGAAAAATGGATTAGAAGCAATTAATCAAAATGAATATGTTGATAAAGCATCTATACATACCAATAAAATTTTTCTAGACAATAACATCCTTAGCTATATCATTGATGACGAAAAAGAAAAGAGCACAAAAAGCATTTCTATTGATCTAGCAAACCCAGAAACGTTTATAGAAAAAGAGTTTAGTGCTTCAAAAAAACTAGAAAAAATAAAGAACTATAACACCTACGTTTATAACAAACAACTTTTTTCTATTGCATCAAATAAAAACCTTCTAGAGGTTGAAGTGTTTGATCTTGTAAATGGTGCAAAATTAAAGACCTTTTCAGCAAGTGATGTTTTATCTGCAAATAATGATGTAGAAAACATGAAAGAATACGCAAAATCAACTTCAAAAAAGAACATGAAAAGCACCATTACTGTTAATGAAACTAAAGACGGTAACCTAGTCATGAAATTAGATAGAGTGGATAGAGCTAAATATAGATACAACTATAACTGGTGGGGATATCACTGGATGATGCATCAAAATATGATGATGCAACAACATCAAATGCAACAGCAGCAACAAATGATTCAAAGAATGAATAATAGCATTCCAAATCGTTTTGGGCCAAATCCAGAAGTTTATAATCAGTTTGAAGCCACCTTCAAGGAAGCCCTAAAGACTGAAACAGAAGCCATTGTTCTTGTTTTTAATAAAAATTTAGAGATACTTGCAGAAGCAAATACAGAAACAAAACTGCCTAAAATTGATAGAGACAAAAATCTAGAAAAATTTAAAAAAGAATCTTTTATGAAAAATACAACGGCATCTTTTACAGATACAAAAATGACTTATGTGTATTTAAATAGAAAAACGAAAGTAGTACATATAGAAACTAAACCACTTTTACTTACCGAATAAAGTTTAATTTAAGGCATAAATAGACAAACATCTTTTATACTCTAAAACCTTCGCCATTCTTTACTAATCTCAAACACCTCGTTTAAGATGGCTTCTTCTTGGGCATCAAATTCTATCTTGCGCCTCGCCATTACAACAGTGGCTACTTCAAAAGCTTTTTTCGTGTTATACGTTTCCATACCGGCAGCGCCTCCCCAAGTAAAACTAGGTATAAAATTACGTGGATAGCCAGCCCCAAAGATATTGGCACTTACACCTACTACGGTTCCAGTATTAAACATGGTATTAATACCACATTTACTATGATCTCCCATCATAAGGCCACAAAACTGTGTGCCTGTTTTGGCAAATCGACTACTGTCATAATCCCATAAGCGGACTTCTGCGTAGTTATTTTTAAGATTTGACGTATTGGTGTCTGCGCCTAGATTACACCACTCTCCGATCACCGAATTCCCCATGTAGCCATCATGACCTTTGTTTGAATAGCCCATTAGGACAGAATTACCAACCTCACCTCCTACTTTACAATGTGGACCAATGGTGGTTCCTCCGTATATTTTAGCTGCCATTTTAACGGTGGCATGATCACATAAGGCAAAAGGTCCGCGTATCATAGCACCTTCCATAATTTCTGTGTCTTTCCCAATATAAATAGGTCCATCTTTCGCATTTAAAGAACAAAGCGGTAACTCGGCTCCATCTTCAATAAAAATATGTTCTGGATGAAATGCTACGGTGGTTTCTGGAATAGGTTCTGAGGTTCTACCTTCAGTCAACAAATCAAAATCTCTTTGGATAGCCTCGTGGTTCTTCTCAAAAATATCCCAGATGTTTTCAATGCGCAATACATCATCGAAGCTATACTCAATAATTGTAAAGGTATCAAAGTCAATTTCTTGCTCTTCCTTGCTATAAAACGCCAAAGGCTCTTCTTTATAAAAGATGGCTTGGTTTTCTTCTAGCCCCTGTATTAATTCTACTAAATTTTCAGAAGGACAAAAAGATGCATTAATCAACACATTGTGCTCCAATTCTACCATAGGGTATTTGTCTGCAAGATAATCTTCAGTTACCGTGGTAGTAGTAGATCCCAATAATTTCTCCCATTTTTCACGGATGGTTAAAATACCAATTCGAATATCTGCCACAGGGCGTGTAAACGTAAAAGGCAATAACTGGTTGCGCACTGCGCCGTCGAAAAGGATATAATTCATTTTGAAAAATTAAATGTAACATGTGTTAAGCACTCAAGAATCAAAAATAATCAGAAAAAAGAGTAATTGATCATAAATCTGAATTCTGAATTCAGATTTATGCAAAAAAAAACCTCCGATTTATCGGAGGTTTTATATATATATAGTATATCAAAAAACTACTCTTTCTCCTCTGCAGGAGTTTCAGCTACATCTGCAACTGGTACAACTGGTTTTTTGAATTTTGCATATTTGTTTTTGAACTTGTCAATACGTCCTGCAGTATCGATAAGTTTAGACTTCCCTGTGTAGAACGGGTGAGATGTTCTTGAAATCTCCATTTTCACCACTGGATACTCAACACCATCAACCTCCAATGTTTCTTTTGTATTTGCAGTAGACTTTGTTAAAAACACATCATCGTTTGACATGTCTTTAAATGCTACTAATCTATAACTCTCCGGGTGGATACCTTTTTTCATCTTAATTCTCTTTATAAATTGTAATTCCTGACCTTTCAGGAAATGCGTTTGCAAAAATAAATATAATTAGATAATCTACAACAGTTTTTTGTGTTTTTTTTGAAGGGATTTAGCACACTGTTTTTTACTTCAAAATTTATAATACATACTGCGCTAGTATTGCTTTGTTTATGGCCTTTTAAATGCTGTGTTATCTTCAATTCATATCGTATTTATAAACAAATTTCATTGGTAAATGAACACATTCTATAAAATAAGGGTAGCCGCTTAGGTATCAAATTCACACAAGTGAGCAAAATTTCCCAATAGCATACTCTCCTGGCTATTAATTTATCAATTCGCAAGGACTGATTAAAAAATGCTAATACCCTTTTTTTTTGGGTATACTCCTTCTAGGGTTTAATGGCAAATTAAAGACAATACGTTTATACTATTCATAAGTATTTTTAATGATTAACATTAAATACATATATAATTATTTATATACTTTTGCTGAGATTTGTGAATAATATAATTGTAAATCAAATAAATTAAAGAAATCATGTTAAAGAATTTTTTAGGAAATAGTCCAAAATGGTTTAAAGGTATCATAATCAGTTTTCTGATTATAAATGTGATCTCCTTATATGTTTTAGGGCCTGTTATAACCGCATGGTTATTTATTGGAGAATTCATTTTTACGCTAGCCATGGCTTTAAAGTGTTATCCACTTCAGTCGGGTGGGCTTTTAGCCATTCAAGCGTTACTACTAGGCCTAACATCACCTGAAACGGCATACAAAGAGGTAGGTCAAAACTTAGAAGTGATTTTACTTTTAGTTTTTATGGTTGCTGGAATTTATTTCATGAAACCCTTACTCATGTTTATTTTTAGTAAGATTTTTATTAAAATAAAATCCAAACTCCTTCTTTCTCTTCTATTCGTTTCGCTATCTGCTGTCCTATCCGCTTTTTTAGATGCATTAACGGTAATGGCTGTTTTAATAAGTGTATCGGT
>JBNMOX010000201.1:0-4283 GCA_051275835.1 Patiriisocius sp. | reverse complement strand
CACAATAAGGTTTTGAGGAATCCCTTCAATATCATCCATCCCAGGATTACCAGGTTGACCTGGTTCCACAATTCCACCTGTAGCATCAACACCATCTGTAGAAAATTCTCCAACTTGAAATACTTTTCCATTCACAGTATACTGGAAAGAAACTGCAATAACCTCATCGTTATTTAAACGCTGATTTAATGAAACATACCCTAACTGAGAGTTAATGGTGAATTCATTAGGCTGTAATCTTCTCGCATTTTCAAGGGTTAAAAAATCTGAACCATCTTGTACTTGCACACCACCAAAACCTTGTTGCACTGTTGCAATATCACGTATCTGTTCGTTTAAAATACTTTGAACACTAGCATCTTCAATACCAAAAGGATTAAAATCATTATTCCCGTTATCAGGAAAAGAAGAGGAAGGTCTGTTCAAGAATCCACCAGGGATATTATTCAATCCAATATTTGAAATATCAGACTCACCAACATCCTGTATAGCCACAACATTTCGAACATCTTGGGTTTGATTACCACGATTCGTAATCCAAGCTTCTACACGAGTAATTTGAACATTAGAACGAATAAAGGGATATTGATCTAATACACGATCATAATTATCTCTAAAATAATGCGCTAAGAAAAAATGACGGTTTTCATCATAATCTAAAGCAAAAATATCAAAGTCAGTTATCGTTCCTCCTCCTTCTGTAGTTACATTTCTAGTTTCAGATTGCTGCTCAGAGAATACTCCTGTAATCGTTGTTTTTCCAAATTGTAATTGTGTTTTTACACCAAATAAACTTTGAGCTCCAGGAATTAGCGTACTATTTAATGGCATACTCACGTTACCTACTTCAATCGATTGAATAATATCATCTTCGGTAGGAGTATATTCCAATTTCACTTGATTCTGAAAATCAAAAGTTGATTGGGTATCATAATTTGCTGTTACCTGTAAACGCTCTCCAACTTTACCCAATAAACTCAAACTAATCCGTTGATCAAAATCAAAAGAGAAGTTACTTCTGTTTCTTGGTGAAAATGCTGGATTATCTTGTTTTGTAAATAACAAGCCTAGATCGATCTCTACAGTACCTTGCGGTATTACTTCAATCGTATTTCCCCCAAAAACAGTTTCAAAAAAGCTTGAATTGACATAAAATTTTGGTAGTAAGTTTTTTTGAGCCTCTTCAGAACCTTCTTTTCTCCCGTCTGCAGCATCAATTTTCTCTTTAAAGTAGTCACGCATTTGCTCTCTTAAGATTAAATCACGGTACTCTTCTGGAGTTAAAATAACAGGATACCCAATATTGAAATCACCTAACATTTCACTGTAGTAATAGCGGTCTGTAACTGGGTCATAGGTGTATAAACTCTCTATACTAGAAGATGGAGGTAACTCAAGGCGCCCCATAGAAGAGCCTGTAGCTGTCGAGTCTTGAGCCTCAACACTCGTAAATGCCCCAATAATGATACTTAAAAATACGATTTGTTTAAAAAAACTATTTTTAAACATAGTGATAATTGTGCCCAATACTATAATTTTTTTAAAGCCTGCTTTATAATTTCCTCAATGGTTGCCTGTGGATATTCTTTAATCACAGCGTCACAAACTTTATCAGCTTGTTTACGTGCAAAACCTAAGGTCTCCAAAGCAGATAACGCTTCATTTTTATTCGTATTGCTTGAAACTATGGAAAGATCGTCCAAGCCATACACCTTTAAAATTTTATCTTTCAAATCTAACAACACTCGTTGTGCTGTTTTTACCCCAATGCCTTTTACAGATTGAATGGTCGCTAAATCACTCCCTGCAATTGCTTCAGTAACTTGTTTTGGAGACAATGAAGACAACATAGTACGCGCCGTACTTGCCCCAACACCTGAAACAGAAATTAACAATCTAAAAATCTCTCGCTCTGCAACGCTAGAAAACCCATATAAAATGTGCGCATCTTCTCGCACTTGCAAATGAGTAAACAATTTTACGTTTTCAGTAGTAGGAAGTTGTGAGAATGTATGCAATGATATGTTCACAAAATACCCAACACCATGGCAGTCTATAACTACATTGGTTGGTGTTTTCTCCGCAAGTCTTCCCTGCAATTGGGTTATCATATGTTATCAAAATGTTAATGCTGCCAAATATAGTATATTTTATCGGCTTAGCTAAAGGGTTAAATCCTAAATTTTCTTCGGAAATCGCACTAGTTTTTAGCTGTTTTATTTCTTTTTTCTTTTTGCTGTGCATCTACCACAGCAACGGCTGCCATATTAACAATCTCTTCTACACTAGCTCCCAATTGGAGAATATGAACTGGTTTTCGCATTCCAAGCATAATAGGCCCTACAGAATCAACCCCATTAATTTCTTTTAATAATTTATAATTACTATTCGCTGCGTCCAAGTTTGGAAAGATTAAAGCATTCACTTTCTTTCCTGCCAATTTAGAGAATGGAAATTTACTTTGTAACATTTCAGCATTTAAAGCAAAATCTGTTTGCAACTCACCATCAATATGCATGTCTGGATTTGTTCTATGTAAATACGCAACAGCATCCCGAACTTTTGTTGCATGCGGATCTTTGGAAGAACCAAAGTTAGCATAGCTTATCATGGCTATTACAGGCGTTAATCCAAACATTTTCATGGTGTAATTTGTCATCTGCGCAATCTTAGCCAATTCTTTCGCTGTAGGATCTATATTGATAGAGGTGTCACTTATAAAAATAGGACCTCGCTTAGTCAACATCATATTGGTAGTAGCTACTTTACTTACACCATCAAAACGGCCAATAGTTTCTAAAACAGGGCGCACTACAGCAGGATACGCTCTAGAATAACCCGAAATCATGGCATCGGCATCTCCCTCATTGAGCATCATGGAAGCAAAATAATTACGCTCACGCATTAATTTTTGTGCATCAAAAAGAGTGACTCCATTTCTGCGTCTAATCACAAATAATTTTTGTGCATATTTAGCTAAATTTTCAGCTTGCTCATCTGATTTTGGATCTATAATCTGTACATCGGCATCAAACTCTAGTTGCTCCATGAGCTCCTCAATAACAGCCTTTCTACCTAATAAAATAGGAACCCCTATACCATCTTCATGTACTATTTGCGCAGCTTTCAAAACATTTAAATGATCTGCCTCTGCAAATACAATCCGTTTAGGATTTTGCTTTGCACGACTATACAACAAGCGTAAAATTTTATTATCACTCCCCATACGTTCGTTTAGCTCATCCCTATATTTTTGCCAGTTGGTAATAGGCGCTGTCGCAACGCCACTGTCCATTGCTGCTTTGGCAACAGCTGGAGGAACATGATCAATTAATCTTGGATCAAATGGCTTAGGGATGATATAATCTTTACCAAAAATAAGTTTGGTTTCTCCGTAGGCAATATTTACTTGCTCTGGCACTGCTTCTTTTGCTAAATCAGCCAAAGCCTTTACGGCAGCCATTTTCATAGCCTCATTAATCTTTGTTGCACGAACGTCTAAAGCTCCTCTAAAAATAAAAGGAAACCCCAATACATTGTTGACTTGATTTGGATGATCACTTCTACCCGTTGCCATAATAATATCTTCCCTTGTTTTACAGGCTAGTTCGTATTCAATTTCTGGATCTGGGTTTGCCATTGCAAAAACGATGGGCCTTTTTGCCATGGACGTTAACATCGTTGGTTTTACAATATTCGCAATAGAAAGTCCCACAAATACATCCGCATTTTTCATGGCTTCCCCTAAAGTGTCTATTTTTCTAGTGGTAGCAAATTCTGCTTTTTCAACGGTAAGACTGTCGCGATCCTTTCGGATGACACCTTTACTATCGAGCATTACAATATTTTTATCTAGAGCTCCAAATGCCTTATATAAACGGGTACAGGAAACTGCAGCAGCTCCTGCTCCGCTTATAACAATTTTCACTTTTTCTATTTTCTTTTTTGCAATTTCAAGTGCATTTAATAAGGCTGCAGCTGATATAATTGCAGTCCCGTGCTGATCGTCATGCATGACAGGGATATCCAATTCTTCTTTCAACCTTCTCTCTATCTCAAAAGCCTCTGGAGCCTTTATATCTTCTAAGTTAATACCACCAAATGTTGGTGCAATATTTTTTACTGTTTCCACAAAAGCATCAATATCTTCAGTATCCACTTCGATATCAAACACATCTATATCTGCAAATATTTTAAACAATAAGCCCTTTCCTTCCATAACAGGTTTAGATGCTTCGGGACCAATATTTCCAAGTCCTAATACAGCAGTACCATTACTTATA
>JBNMOX010000200.1:0-4320 GCA_051275835.1 Patiriisocius sp. | reverse complement strand
GGGTTAATTTTATTCGTAAAATATATCCTTCACAGGCCAATTTCTTATTGGTAAAAGTAGATGATGCAAACCAACGATATCAAGAATTATTAGCTGCAGGTATCGTGGTAAGAAATAGGAATACCCAGCCCTTATGTGAAAACACCTTGCGTATTACCATTGGAACAGCAGCAGAAAACAACAAATTAATAGAAGTCTTAAAGTCATTATAAAATCTCACCCTGAGCGTGTCGAAGGGTTCTATAGTAGTAATTATGAAAAAACAAAAAGTATTATTTATTGATAGAGATGGAACTATCATTAAAGAAACAGTAGACGAACAAATCGATGGGTTTGAAAAAATGATATTCTATCCCAAAGCGTTTACCTATTTAGGTAAAATAGCTAAAGAATTAGCGTATAAATTGGTCATGATTAGCAATCAAGACGGATTAGGGACTGCCGTATTTCCAGAAAACACCTTTTGGCCCGTTCATAATTTTATCATGACTTCTTTTGAAAATGAGGGTGTTGTATTTGATAAGGTGTTTTTGGATAGAACATTTCCGCACGAGAATAAAGACACCCGAAAACCTGGAACTGGCTTATTAACCGAGTATTTTGATACAGCCTACGACCTAAGTAATAGCTTTGTCATAGGGGATCGGCTAACAGACATGCAACTTGCTACCAACCTTGGTGCCAAAGGTATTTTTATAAATGATAAAACCCATTTGGGTACTGGAGAAATAACAATTCAAAGAGAAGAGCTCGATAAAGACATCGTTTTAGAAAGTAACGATTGGCAAACCATTTATGAGTTTTTAAAGCTAACATCAAGAACGGCTACTATTGCTCGTAAAACCAATGAAACTGATATCAAGATAACGTTAAACCTAGATGGTACAGGAAAAAGTAATATAGCTACAGGAATTGCATTTTTTGACCATATGTTAGACCAAATAGCAAGACACGGTCAAATGGACCTAGATATTATAGTACAGGGTGATCTTAAGGTTGATGAACATCACACGATAGAAGATACTGCTATAGCCTTAGGAGAAGTCTTTAGCGAGGCTTTAGGGAGTAAGTTAGGCATAGAGCGTTATGGTTTTTGTTTGCCCATGGATGATTGCTTAGCGCAGGTAGCGATAGATTTTGGGGGTAGAAATTGGTTGGTCTGGGAATCAGATTTTAAACGTGAAATGATAGGTGAAATGCCCACTGAAATGTTTTATCATTTCTTTAAATCCTTTACAGATGGCGCGAAGGCTAATCTGAATATCAAAGCCGAAGGAACAAACGAACATCATAAGATTGAAGCCATTTTTAAATCCTTTGCAAAAGCCATCAAAGCTGCTGTAAAGCGGGATGCAGATAAAATGATTTTACCCTCTACAAAAGGAATGCTCTAATGAATATAGTAATTATAGACTACGGTGCAGGAAACATAAAAAGCCTTCAGTTTGCTATAGAACGCCTAGGTTTTAAGGCAACCTTAAGCAATGATGAAACCGTAATTAGACATGCAGATAAGGTTATTTTTCCGGGTGTAGGTGAAGCGAGCAGTGCCATGAAAAAGTTAAAAGCTTCAGGTCTTGATACAGTAATACCCAAATTACAACAACCCGTTTTGGGTATTTGTTTAGGGATGCAATTACTCTGTAACAGCAGTAAAGAAGGAAATACAAAAGGGCTAGGTGTTTTTGATGTCGATGTGTTGCGTTTTTCATCTGAAATTTTAAAGGTACCACACATAGGTTGGAATACCATTAAAAACCTAAAAGGTGGATTATTTACTACTATTCCAGAAGCAGCGTACATGTACTTAGTGCATAGTTATTTTGTGCCTGTTTGTAAGGATACCGTAGCAACTACCTCATATGGAATGGATTATTCTTCTGCCTTACAAAAAAATAATTTTTATGGCGTACAATTTCACCCAGAGAAGAGTAGTGATATTGGAGCGCAACTTTTAAAGAAATTTATTGAATTATGAGAATTATACCAGCCATAGATATTATTGACGGTAAATGTGTTCGCCTTCGTAAAGGCGATTACAGTACAAAAATAATATACAATGAAAACCCACTTGAGGTTGCCAAACAATTTGAAGGTCACGGGATACAATACCTTCATTTGGTAGATCTTGATGGTGCAAAAAGCAACCATATTGTAAATCATAAAATCTTGGAACAAATAGCTTCTAAAACCAACCTAAATATTGATTTTGGGGGTGGCCTCAAAACCAATGATGATTTGCGAATTGCCTTTGATAGTGGAGCTTCGCAAATTACAGGGGGGAGTATAGCGGTAAAAGACTCAGCTACATTTAAAGATTGGATTACAACCTATGGTAATCATACAATTATTCTAGGGGCAGATACTATGCATGAAAAAGTAGCCGTGAGTGGTTGGCAAGAAGAAAGCGACGAAGCATTAATCCCTTTTATACAAGCCTATCAAGCGGTAGGAATTACCTATGTAATTTGCACAGATATTAGTAAAGACGGTATGTTGAAAGGTCCTTCGTTTGATTTGTATGAGAAAATAATCAATCAGTGTAAGCACCATAAAATAAAGCTAATTGCTTCTGGAGGAATCTCCGCTCTTGATGAATTACCAAGACTAGCTGCTTTAGGTTGTGAAGGAACCATTATTGGTAAAGCAATTTATGAAAACAGAATATCCTTGAAACAATTAGAACAATTTATACTCAATTCCTAAGCTTTAAAAATATGCTAACAAAAAGAATTATCCCTTGTTTGGATATAAAAAACGGTAGAACGGTCAAGGGAGTAAATTTTGTAAATCTACGCGATGCAGGAGATCCTGTAGCACTTGCAAAAGAATACAGTGTTTCTGGAGCAGATGAATTGGTTTTTCTAGATATAAGTGCTACTGAGGAGGGTAGGAAAACCTTAGCAGATTTGGTATTGCGCATTGCATCACAAATTAATATTCCTTTTACAGTAGGTGGTGGTATTTCATCTGTAGCCGATGCTTCTATATTATTACAAAGTGGCGCCGATAAGATTGCTGTAAACTCTTCAGCGATTAAAAACCCACAGTTAATACATGATTTAGCGAGTTCATTTGGATCACAATGTGTTGTGGTCGCTATTGATGCTAAAAATATCAAAGGGGAGTGGGTAGTGCATTTGCAGGGAGGAAAAACACCAACACAAAAAAACTTGTTTGATTGGGCAAAGGAAGTAGAACAGCGTGGTGCGGGGGAGATATTATTTACCTCTATGGATAACGATGGCACCAAAAACGGTTTTGCAAATGATGCATTGGCTATACTTTCAGCATCATTAACAATCCCAATCATCGCTTCGGGTGGTGCGGGAACGATGCAACATTTTACAGATGCTTTTATCCATGGAAAAGCTGATGCGGCATTGGCTGCCAGTGTGTTTCACTTTAAAGAAATAGAGATAGAAGCTTTAAAACAGGAATTAAAGTCTCATGGCATACCTGTTAGGCTTTGATAAAAAAAGATGATTTATTTGCCTGTAGAAACATTTGTCTTGTTTCTTGTAATGAGAAAACGAGCGGTCTTGATTCTTGGGTTAAAAAAGTACAATAAACGAATATCAAAGGGACCTTAATAGTTCCGAAGAAAAAATAATACAATGAATATAGCATACAACAAATATCCAGATGGCCTCGTTCCAGCCATTATTCAAGATGCCAAGACCAAAAATGTATTAATGATTGGTTACATGAATGAAGCGGCTTTTACTAAGACCAATGAGATTAAGAAAGTCACTTTTTACAGCAGGAGTAAGCAACGTCTTTGGACCAAAGGGGAAGAGAGCGGAAATTTTTTACAGCTAGTAGGCATAGCGGTTGATTGCGATCAAGATGCGCTGTTAGTTCAAGTAAACCCCGTGGGACCAAGCTGTCATACAGGAACTAATACCTGTTGGGGAACAGAAAACAAAACAATGTTTGGTTTTTTATCTGAGCTGGAAGTTATTATTAAAGACCGTAAAAACAATCCTGAACAAAGTGAAAGTTATGTAGCAAGTTTGTTTAAAAAAGGGATGAATAAAATAGCCCAAAAAGTAGGCGAGGAGGCAGTAGAAGTAGTTATTGAGGCTAAAGACAATAATGACACCTTGTTTTTGGATGAAAGCGCAGATCTACTCTTTCATTATTTGATTTTGCTCCAAGCTAAAGGCTTTGAGTTAAATGATATAGCAGCAGTTTTGAAGTCAAGACATTAATGACTTCGAAAATAAAAGGTATTTAAAAATCCCACAATTAATGAAAGCTGTGGGATTTTATTTTCTGAGATATTAGGGCTACAATATTACGTTAAAGCTTCGCTGC
>JBNMOX010000199.1:0-4325 GCA_051275835.1 Patiriisocius sp. | reverse complement strand
TATCCCAACCTAGGGATATTAATTTTCTAGTTAGTTCTTCATTATCTAAAACTACTCTACCTATTTCGATAAGTTCAGCTTTTTCGAGCGGTTTCCCAGAGAGTGCTTTTATCCTAAAACCACCTGCCATCCATTTGGAAAAAGCATGCTTGTAAGTACTTTCTCCTCTTGTAATCTTTACTTCTAGAAGGGTAGGCGCATTACCCTGTATAAAAGAGAATTTAGCTGCTTTATTAAAGTCTTTAATCAATCTGTAGCGCTCGGCCATTTCACCAAACCACTCTGTTATTTCAATTATTTTATACCACATCTAGTAATTTGTTTTTTGTTTATTTTGCAAGAATTAACTCGCTAAAAAAAAATTGTAATTCAAATTTAATTTGTAACACTAATAAATCCTTACGGTAACCCGTAAAACCAATCATTAAAAAAAAAGAGACCATTATTTCTAACGGTCTCTTATCAACAAATACACATAGTATAAGCCTAAAAATAGTATCGTATGTTAAGTGCTGGTTTTTTCTTGGTAATGCTTTTCTGATTTGGTTCGCGATACAATTTTGGTAAAAACCAATAGCAGTCGCACTGACGTATTATAAAAAGATTGCTTCGTCCTGCGTCCTCGTAATGACGGTAAATTTAACGCTTACGGCTACGATCAATTTTACAACGTCTGCATCGCGACAAATAGGTGACGGAAAGCTCGTACACACCATTTGTACGTCCTATTTTAGTGGTATTAGCATCATAAGACAAGCCAAATCTAAAGGCTTCGTATTCTAAACCTACAAAGCCATTGATAGAGGTTAACAGATGGCTGTTGTTATCATTTCTAGCTGGATTCGTTGCTGCTGTAATCCCAAATAGAAATTGATTGAATATAAATAAGGATCCAATATCTAAACGGTTATACTCACCTTGTTGCATATAATTGGCGGACATCATGATGCTATTGTCCTTCAAAAAAGGAAAACGGAAATTACCATGCAACGAATAAAAAATATCTATGGGTAATTCTTCACCATCCACAAAGGAAATATTAGGACGATTGAGATGCTTAGCAGAAGCGCCAAACCAAGAGGTCAACCCATTAAATTCTGCTCGCTCAAAAACAAAACCTGCACCAATATCTCCAAAAAAGACATTATCGACGTTATTACGCAAGGGATCTACGGACACCGGATTTACAACTCCGGTATTAATATTAATCTGATCTGCCAAAGTGAGATTACTAAAGCCTATATCTTTAAACCCCAAACCTACCTCTAGGGCTGGTCTAAAAAACCAATTATTATCAAGGTTAACACGATGTGCATAATTGACATTGATCTGATAATAATTGTATTTATTAAAGGTTTCGTGCTGTCTTAAAAAATTGACACCAATACCAAACCCAAGGCTTGGTCCGTAATCAAAGGATTTATTGAGATAAGCATATTGGGTATCGACTCTTAAATCTAAATTGGGCCATTGGGTTCTACTCAACACACCTGCGGCAAGTCTGTCGCTGTCTTCAAAACCAGAAAACCCGGGATTCAACGTTTCTTGTATATAATTAGATTGTGTAAAAATAGGATCTTGAGCATGCGCACAAAAACCAATTAAAACGACTATTATAATGCTTATTTTTTTCAATTTTAATTTAGATTATTTAATAAAAGCCTAACAAAAAACAAAAGTGTCACATTGAGCTTGTCGAAATACTATTAAAACTAAGGTCCCAAAAGTCTTCGATTACTTCGCAAGCTACCTTCATTCAAAATATATTTTGATCTCTTTAATGCTCAGGCTCACATTCATTATCTCATCAATTTTTTTCATATACTTAAGTTTATTTGATATATACAAAAGCACCCTGTTTCTTAATCTCATCACCATAAAAGGTCTTCGCCGAGAAGGTGTAAAAATAATTGCCGTTTTCTGCGACTTCATCTTTTACTTTTCCATCCCATCCTCTTATAGCATCACCAGACTCATTGTATATAAGACTTCCCCAAGTATCGTAAATATTAATTTCTAAAGTATTGAGTCCAATATGAACAGGTGCAAAGAAATCATTAATTCCGTCTTCATTTGGTGTAAAGGCATCTGGTATTATAAGCTTAAAGCCTTCTTCTACAATAAGCGTAATTACTTTTTCATACACACAACCAAAAGGATAAGTAACTGTTTGAGTAACAATATAACTCCCAATCTCAAAGTAAGTATGAACTGGATTTGCTTCGGCCGAAAAACTACCATCACCAAAATCCCATAAGATGCTTTCGTAATCCCCTGTAGCTGTATTTATAAATTCAATTGCATCTTGAATGGCATAAACACCATAATTTAAAAACCCAAATGAGGTTGTTGTAAAATCTGGATCTCCTAATACAGGAATTTGAATATTAAGGCTCATATTAGTTGTACAACCTAGGCCATCAGTTACCTCTACATCCACTAAACCGTTTTGATCTGTTGTCATTAATTCATTATACAAACCGCTTACGGAGCCGCTAGACCAACTAAAGATATATGGTGCGTAACCACCAGTCACAGCTGCAACAAAAGTTTGATCAACCGTTTGAGCTTCACAATCAAATTCAGATTGTATTTCAACATTCAATTCTAAAGGTTCAAATCTATTAACGTCCCAAGTTCCTTCAATTTCGCAACCATTGGCATCTGTTACAACGGCTCTGTAGGAATTTGGTATAATATTTTCTAAATCTTCTGTTATACTTCCATTTGACCAAAGAACATTAAAAGGTGGAGTACCACCTTCTATCAATAAATTGATAGCACCACTATTAGTATTATCACAATCGAGCGCATCGGTAACATTAGCGGATACTTCTAGTGGGAAAATATTATCTATAGTCCACTCATCTTCAATCACACAAGGCGTACCATCAGTTATAGTAACAGAATACATGCCCGGAGCCAAGTTATTCCGTTCTACTCCTGCTGTTGGATCATCATCCCAAACTACCGTAATAGGATCAATTCCACCCTGAAAATTAAGTACAATACTCGCATCATTCTCTCCTGAACAAGACATTTGAGACACTATGGGATCAATCAAGAATATAGGTGCCTCATCAATAACAATAGGAAACGCTCTAGAGCAATTTTCAGCATCCGTAATTGTTATCGTATAAGTTCCTGCAGATAAATTGGTCTGAATGTTACCTGTCCCGAAATTGCTCCATGCAACATCATACGGTGAAACACCACCTGAAATATTGTTAATTGTAATAGAAGCATCATTATCGCCATAGCATTCAATTTCTGTACTCGTTACCTCAATATTAATTTCATTATTTTGAATAACACTAAAGTCAACTATCACGACACACCCTGAATCATCGGTTACTGTTATAGTATATGTGCCTGCAATTAAGCTATCAATATTTTGATTGGTACTTGTAAAACCGTTAGGACCTGTCCAAGAATAGGTATAACCTGGTCTTCCTCCAATACCATTGATTAAAATAGCGCCAGTAGACTCACCAAAACAAAGCACATTAGTTTGAGACTCTAAAGAAACCTCTAAAAGTGGAGGTTCTTCAATTAAGAAACTTTGAGTAATTGGCCCACAATTATTAGCATCAATTACTGAGATTTCATAAGTGCCAGGACCCAAATCTAAAAGGTCTTCATTACTAGAAAATGGGAGACCGCCTAAAGTCCAACTATATGTATAAGGTAAAGTTCCTCCATCAACAGAAATACCTATTGCACCATCATTAGCTTCAAAACAGGAGATCGTTTGTGGATCAAAATCTATAGCACTAAAAACTAAATCCTCAGGTTCCGTAATCGTAAATGTTTCAGAATATGGACAACCACCATCATCCTCTATATTTAAAATATAAGTACCTATCTCAAGATTAAAAACATCCTCATCTGTACTAGAAAAACCATTTGGTCCAGTCCATGTTATAATATAAAGATTACCTGTAGTGAATGGCACACCACCAGCCACTGTAATTTGAATGGACGCATTATTCGATTCGAAACAGTCATTATTTAAAGGTACTGCTGTTACTAAAATAGATGGGTTTACAGTTACAATCACATCGAATGCATTACCTACGCAGTCACCAGATACAGGGGTTACGTTATAAGTTACAGTCGCTGGATTTATCGTTGTGTTCTCTAAAAACTGAGAAATAGTTGTTGTTGGCGTTAATTCCTCTAGAGCGCCAATAACGGCTCCAACGGCATTCACTGTTGGAGTTGACCACGTATATGTAGTATTAACAGGAACAATATCCCCATTGGTATTGTCTGGAATAATCGTGAATGAATTATTACTACAAATAAGCGATTCATAATCACTA
>JBNMOX010000198.1:0-4329 GCA_051275835.1 Patiriisocius sp. | reverse complement strand
TATCTAATATGGGTCGCACGGGCAGCTTTGGCGGCGGAGGTTTTGGCGGTGGCTCTTCTGGGGGTGGCTTCGGAGGTGGAGGCGGTTTTGGAGGCGGCTTCGGTGGTGGTGGCTTTGGAGGCGGCGGTGCTTCTGGAGGATGGTAGTTTTAATGCTCAGTTTGCAGTTGCTGTGTGTATTCGACAATTAAGCGCATCTACGTTTTTATTTTTCAGCATCCATAATATCCAAATTACCTTACATAGAACGCGTACTTAAATTGACCTAATCAGGAGTTTGGTTTTTTTGACCCTAATAAGAACAAATCTCCTTTTACAAGATATGTTACTAGCTTAACATTTCAGAAAAAAGCCGCCCTTTCTCATAGATAGAAAAAGAACGGCTCAACAACCTAACCAATAAAATTATATATACTTCTTATAATTGTGGAAGTAATACTGTTTGTATAGCGTGTATAACCCCGTTAGCGGCTTGTACATTTGTAACAATAATTTGACTCGTACGACCATTAGGATCTGTAATGATAGCGTTTGCTGCATCAATTACAATATCATCACCTAAAGTACTTTGTGTTCCATCTACAAGATCTTCTGCACGCACATTAGCACCTGCAATTACATGTGTATTTAAGGCTGCTGTTAAAGTAGGACCATCGATGTCATTAATATTAGTTACACCTGCACCTAACTCATCATATAAATCTGCAACTGCTTGGTTTGTAGGAGCAAATACGGTAAAAGGAGCTGGATCAGTTCCGTTTCCAGTGGTTAAAACACTTAGATAATCTGGTTGATCTGCTCTTGTTAAAGCTCCTACCAATTCAGAAAATGTAGCTGCGTCTGCTGCTGCAAACGTTACCACGGTTGGCAATGCTATTACAGCATCTACGATGTGTACAACACCATTGGAAGCTGTTACATCAGGAGTAGAAACATTTGAGATACCATTTAACTTTACCCCATTGTCTGTATTAACATATAAACTTAATGGAGCATCTACTTCGCCATTAAAGGTAGCTAATGTATTTGTATAGCTTGTTGATAGATCTGTAGACAAAACAACTCCTGTCAAAGCATGATTTAATAATATTTGTGTCAATACTGGAACGGCAACATCACTAAGTGGAGTTCCTGCTAAGAAAGTCTCAAAAGCAAGGTTGGTTGGAGCAAAAACTGTAAATTCTGCGTTTCTATCATTTAATACAACATCCAATCCTGTTATTTGTAAAGCTTCTGCTAGAGAAGACAAATCTGGTGTCATCATAGCCAAACCTGCAATGGTTGGATCTAAAACATCAATTACAGCCTGTGGCAATAATACTTTATCAAGTGCGTGTATAACACCATTTCCTGTCTGCACGTCTACTACAACAATATTAGCTGGCATTCCTGTTGCATCAATTACTTGTGCTCCATTTGCCAATGAAATAGTAATGTTTTCTCCTTGAAATGTTGGTACTATTTGCCCATCTGTTAAATCTGAAGATTGAACATTAGCTCCTGCGATTACATGGTAATTTAAAATACTTTGTAATAATCCTTGAGGTACATCATTAACAGAATCAAGTCCTAAAGAACTTAATAGTCCAGAAAACGCATCATTGGTTGGTGCAAATACTGTGAATGGTGAAGCCGTAGTACCAGATAATAAAGCAACATAATCTGTTGTAGTATCACTACCAGCTACCAAAGCGTCTACTAATGTAGAAAAGGCAGCAGGATTTGCTAAAGCTTGTGTAACGACCGTTGGAATTGCAATAACAGTATCAACCGCATGAATAACTCCATTACTAACAGGAACATCTGCTGCTGTTACTGTTGAAACTCCGTTTATCTTTACACCAGAAGTTAAATCAATAAATAGACTTAAGTTTCTTTCTGTTGCACCAAAAACAGCTAAGGAATTAACATAGCCTGTAGTCAAATCAGCGGCATTATTCGTTCCAGATACAACATGATTTAGTAAGGTATTTGTTAATACATCAACAGGTACATCTTCCAAACTTGCAAATCCATTTGCATTTAAAAAAGTTGCAAATGCAGCATTGTTTGGTGCAAATACAGTAAAAGGACCCTCACTATCCAGCGTAGCAGTAAGATTCGTAATCTCTAAAGCAGCAGCCAATGCAGAATAATCTGGATTGGTTGACACAAATTCTGAGATCGTAGAAGCACCGGCAGGAACTACTACAGCGTCATCGTCGTCACCACAAGAGGCAAAGACAAAGGCAATTAGCATAAAGCTGAATTTCAATAAATTTTTCATAGTTTTTATTTTAGATAAAATTTGATTATTTGGCTATAAAACAACTGCATTCAAAAAAGTACTACCCCCTTTTTTGACTTTAGTATTTTTTTAACAATTACAAGATTTCCTCGGAAATAGCATAACATCATAACTATTCGCAAAACATAGGATATGGATACGCCCATGACTTAAAAATTAAATGAGTTCTTTAGAAAGAAAAAACACATCTAGACGCGGGGTTTAGATGTGTTTTAAAATAAAATGGATTTTTAACTTATTTGCAGAATGGCACTTGTGAAAGTATCTGATTTTTCAGCATCTCGTTTGTGCTTATAGAAAGTTCCTCCCCAGTCGCTATTGTTATTGAAATAGGAAATTTGATACTTGCTAACTGGTTATTGGCATATGAGGCTATGGATTGAAAAGTTTTTTTATCGTGGTCAAAAACAACTGTTTCAAAATCACTAGTCTCTGGGTTGTACAAGTTAATATTGATAGGATAAACCATGTCTACACAAGTAATTCTATCATTAAAAAGAACCCCAGTTTCACATTGGGTGATTTGCGCTAGTAATTGTTGTGCTCCATTAATTTCTAATTGCTCATAGGTTGCGTATGTAATTATTATTGGAAATATCGGAATCACTTCATCCTCCTTGGAAATAGCAAGTAAATCTTCCACACTATTTATAGTGTGTGTGGCATTGTTCAATAATATTTCATAGGGCACATTGATACTAAAACATGAAGATTGATCTACCACATCATCATAAGAACCATCATGAGAAGAAACCCCTTGTACTAATAATTTTAATTCACTGTCCTGCAAAAATGAAGCTTGTTCTTCTGATTGCACAATAGTTAATTTTTCTTCTTGGCATCCTAAACAGCAAAACAAAATTAATAGTGCTAAAAATAAATTCTTCATACTTTTGTATTTCATATAAAACAACTTGGTGTTAAAAAGTCCTACCATTTTATAAAGTTTTATATTGCTTCATTATCCTTTTAATAGTACAATACAAATAGATGCCAAAACAATTACATGATAACGTTTGCGATGAGCAAATTTTTAAGCAAATTCATCAAAAATATGCTAAAGATTTGCATGATTTCGTATACTACAAATTTGGTGCTCATTTCAATCCCCAAGATACAATACAAGAGGCATTTATCAAACTTTGGAACCTTTGTAAAAAAGTACCTCCAGATAAGGCAAAAAGTTTTCTATTTACGGTAGTTAATAATAACTCCTTAAATGAAGCGAAACACCAAAAGGTTGTTTTAAAATTTCAGCAAACAAAACCAAAGTCACATACCAACGAAAATCCAGAGTTTGAATTAGAATCTAAGCAATACCTAGCAAGGTTTGAAAAAGCTTTGGCAAAATTACCAGAAGGACAACGCATTGCGTTTATGCTTAATAGAGTTGAAGGCAAAAAACATCAAGAAATTGCAGGTATACTAGGACTTTCAAAAAAAGCAGTAGAAAAAAGAATCTACACGGCATTAAAAACATTGCGAAAAGATATTAAAGAAATTTAACTTAGGTAGGACTTTTTAGTAACCAGTTGTTATATAGATGAAATGCTATGAAAGAGAAAGAAAAATTAATACAAAAGTGGCTCGATCACGATCTCACTGAAGCGGAGTTAAAGTCGTTCAAGACTATGGACGACTTTGCTGCGTTTGAAAAAATAGATCAAGCAGCACAGCATTTCAAAGCACCAGTGTTTGATAGCCACGCAAATTACACTGGAATACTTCAGCTGCAACAAAAAAAACCAAGTACTTCAAGTCCACTGTTTCGTTACACTTTAGCTATTGCTGCCGTTGGTTTGGTTTTATTTGGATTATTTAACTTTCTAGGAAAAGACAGTACTGCATCATACTATGCAGAGATTGGTTCCCAAAAAAATATTTCATTGCCAGACACCTCTAAAGTAACCTTAAATGCAGTTTCTACCCTTAGCTATAATGATGAAAAATGGGATAGAAACATATACCTGGAGGGTGAAGCATATTTTAAAGTAACCAAAGGAGAAACATTTTCTGTGCATACGAGCCAAGGTAAAGTTCAAG
>JBNMOX010000197.1:0-4330 GCA_051275835.1 Patiriisocius sp. | reverse complement strand
AAAAAATAACAGACGTGTAGAAGTATCTCTTAATGAATAACTAAGAGTATCTAAAATAGAAACCCTTTAAATTTATTTTTAGGATTAAAAAATTAAACCTCTCAACAATTTAAATTGTTGAGAGGTTTTCTTATTTTTAAGCTATGGTTACATTCCTTGAAGAAACAATTCAATACCTTATAAAAAAACATGGATCTCTTTCAGAGCTAACGATTGTTCTTCCAAGTAAAAGAGCCGGTGGGTTTTTATTGAATTACTTAAAAAATGATGCGCATATTACTTCTTTTGCTCCTAAGATTATTAGCATAGAGACATTTATTGAAAATGTTTCAGACTTAAGCATCATTGATACAACCACACTGTTATTTAAAAGTTATGAAACCTATCTTCAACTGGAAACTATTCCAGAAAAAGAAAGTTTTGACACCTATAGTAGTTGGGCAACTACATTATTGGGAGATTTCAATGAAATTGACAGGTATTTACTAGACACAAATTCTTTCTTCAACTACTTGAGTGATATTCAAGACTTAAACCATTGGTATCTAAGAGATGATAAAACACCTCTTATAGAAAAGTACCTTGCCTTTTGGAACAGTCTTCAAGAGTTTTATGATACATTAAAGAATGAACTCCTTAAAGATCATTTTGGGTATCAAGGGCTTGTATATAGAAAAGCAGCAGAAGATATACCACATTACATACAAGCAAATAAAACAGTGAAGCATGTTTTTGTAGGTTTTAATGCACTCAATACTGCAGAGCAGCAAATCACACAGGAATTACTAGAACTGGATCACAATGAGGTGATTTGGGACACAGATGCATACTTTTTTGAAGACCTAACACATAGCGCATCGTTATTTCTACGTTTATATAAAACCGATTGGAATTATTATCAAACAAACCCTTTTAAGGCTGTTGCCAATAATTTCAAAAAGCCTAAAGAATTTTCATTTGTTGGTGTCCAAAAAAACATAGGTCAAGTAAAATATGTTGGAAACTTATTAGCCACGTACTCTAAAGAACAATTGGAAGAGACCGCCATTGTTTTAGCCGATGAGAATTTATTACTGCCATTGCTGCATTCTTTACCCAAAAATGTTGGACAAGTAAACATTACCATGGGAGTGCCTCTTAAGACAATGCCCTATGCTACCTTTTTTGAAATTCTCTTTACGGTAAAAGCAAAAGCAACAGCCAGTTATTATTATAAAGATGTATTATCACTATTAAATCATCCTTTTATTAGGCATATGACTCCTAGTGTATCTACCCTCGTGGCTCATATAAAGAGAGAGAATATTACACATAGCACAATGGAATCTTTACATTCAAGTTCAGACCCGAAATGCCAAGCCTTAATTCAGTTGTTATTTCAAGAATGGGGGGGTGATAGCGCTACCGCTATTCGTTCTTGTATTCGTTTGCTACAGCTTTCTATAGCAGCAACCCTTAGCCCTATTGAAACAGTGACGGTCTCTAATTTACAAGATATATTTTTAAAAATTGAAGCACTTCAAGGTGCCTATGCTTATGTAACAACACTAAAAACAATACAGCAACTCTATAAAGAACTCATTGCAGCAACAACCCTAGATTTTAAAGGCGAAGCGTATGAAGGTCTTCAAATCATGGGTGTATTAGAGTCTAGAGTATTAGATTTTAAAAATATTATCATGACTTCGGTAAATGAAGGAACTTTACCGTCTGGAAAATCAAATGCATCTTTTATTACCTACGATTTAAAACAACAATATAATTTACCAAAGTTTACAGAAAAAGATGCTATCTACACCTACCATTTTACTCATTTGTTACACCGTGTAGAAACAGCCACGCTCTTGTATAATACCCATGCAGAGGGTTTAAATACCGGTGAAAAAAGCAGATTTTTATTACAGCTTGAAATTGCCAAAGAGCCCAATCATACCATCACACATAATACCGTGAGTCCTAATGTTACTATGGGGAAGAAGACACTTGCAGCTATTGAAAAGACACCAGCAATAGTAGCACGATTACAAGAAATTGCATCTCAGGGCTTCTCGCCATCATCCTTAACAAGTTATGTGCGCAACCCTATTGATTTCTATTTTCAAAAAGTCTTGAAGATAAAAGAATATCAAGAAGTGGAAGAAACAGTTGCGGCCAATACATTAGGAACCATCGTTCATGACACATTGGAAGTCTTGTACACTCCTTTTATTTCTGAAATTTTATCGGTTGAAATACTGAAAAGTATACACCCAAAGATAGCGGCCGAAATAATAAAGCAATTTAAAAAAACCTTCAAGGGAGGAGATTTCAGTACAGGAAAAAACCTTCTCATTTTTGAGGTAGCAAAGCAATATGTATCCAATTTTATTGATTTTGAAATAAAAGAAGTTCAGGCAGGAAATGAAATTGTTATTGAACATTTGGAAGCAGACTTAAGTGTTTCTATTGATATACATGAGATGCCGTTTCCGGTTCGTATAGGTGGTAAAGTAGATAGAATAGACCACTACAATGGGCAGTTGCGTATTATTGATTACAAAACGGGTAAAGTAGAACAAAAAGATGTAAGCATTTTTGAATGGGAAAAAATTCGAGAAGACTATAGCTATAGTAAAGCGTTTCAAGTGCTTGCTTATGCTTTGATGTATGATGCTAAACATCCTATTGCCGAAGTTGAAGCAGGTATTATTTCCTTTAAAAACTTAGGCCATGGCTTTTTAAAATTTGGTGTTAAAGAACAAGCAAATGGGTCTAAAAAAAACCACCTTATTTCTCAAGAGACCCTAAGACTATTTAAAGAACAACTCAGCCAGCTTATTATAGAAATATGCAATCCAAATATTCCATTTGAAGAGAAAGAATTATAAGTATGTTGATGACTAAAAATCAAGTATTAGAATCCTTAGATCCCTCAAAGAAACCTATTGTGTATGATCTTTATTATCAAAATAATGGGCATCCAAAACCTGTAGTTATTTTTTGTCATGGCTATAAAGGGTTTAAAGATTGGGGTGCCTGGCATCTCGTTGCAGAAGCATTTTCAAAAGCGGGTTTTTTTTTCCTGAAATTTAATTTTTCACATAATGGAGGAACGATTAGCCAGCCTATCGATTTTCCAGATTTAGAGGCTTTTGCACAAAACAACTATACGAAAGAACTAGATGATGTGGCTCGTGTTTTAGACCTAGTAACTAATAAAAACAGCTTTGAAACGGAGGTAGATATCTCAAAAATACATCTCATTGGGCATAGTAGAGGGGGAGGTATTGTACTTATTAAAGGGCAAGAAGACCCAAGGGTTACTCGTGTTGTTACTTGGGCAGGAGTAAGTGATTATAAAGTGCGATTTCAAGAGGGGACATCTACTTTTGAGCGTTTCAAAAAAGAAGGAAGGTATTATGTGGAAAATGGAAGAACGAAACAGCAAATGCCGCATGATTGGCAGTTTTACACCAATTTTATAGCGCATCAAGAACGTCTTAGCATAAAAAGGGCCGTACAGGATATAAAGAAACCCATGCTTATTGTACATGGAGATGACGATACTGCAGTACTACTAGAAGAAGCTGAAATAGTACACTTTTGGAACCCAAAGAGCGAACTTTACATTGTTCCCCAAGCAAATCATGTTTTTGGCGCTAGCCATCCGTATGTAGATATACATGTGCCAAAACCACTAGCCACTGTTATTGATAAAACAATATCTTTTTTAGCAGGTTAGATTAGGCCCTGATAACTTCATCCTATTAAAAGAAGAAATTTTATATAAAAAAAACAACACCTGTTAGGGTGCTGTTTTTAAGTGGAGAATATCGGATTCGAACCGATGACCCTTTGACTGCCAGCCAAATGCTCTAGCCAACTGAGCTAATCCCCCATTTTTTTTGAACAAACTATTCGTTTTCCTTTAGGATTAATAAAGGCTTGGTGGTAAAAAAATGTTTCTTAAAGATTAATTCATTTTGACGTAATAAATTTTTAAAGAAACCTCCCGTACTTTTTCTTCTCAATACACACAGCATTTCTGGATTAAGTTCATTAAAATGTTCTACAATAGCTTGAAAAACAGTTGCGTTTTCAGAAGTTATACTGCGGTTCATTAATACGCTTAACTCGGGTTTTATTTCACGGCTATTCTCAGCAGTATCTGGTGTTACCACTTGTAATAAGTCCAATTTAGCATGAAACATATCAATCAATACTTTTAGTGCTTTAGAAGCCTGTGTTGTTTCTATTTTGGCATTTTTAAATGCAAATAAGATTGTGTCAAATTTTCTAAAAAGATAATTTGGTGGCACAATCAAAAGTGGAATATCGGTCTGTCTAATAA
>JBNMOX010000196.1:0-4334 GCA_051275835.1 Patiriisocius sp. | reverse complement strand
AAACACAAATCAACTTATTGCAAACAGGACGCAGTACCCATTAATTCCAACTTCTGTGTATGGCAATAGCTATCCTCCAGGCTATGAAAAAGCCATCGCAACGATCCCTCCTAGTTTGGTGGTGGAAAAAGTGCTTTCTGTATTATAGGGAAGATGTTTTAAACATCATCATAATCTATTGTCAGTTTAGGTGTGGTAGGATGCGCTTGGCAAGTAAGAATAAGTCCTTCAGCTATTTCACCATCTGTTAAGATTTGATTTTGGCGCATCTCGACTTTTCCTTCAACAACCCTAGCGATACAAGAACTACAAATACCTCCTTGACAAGAATACGGAGCATCTAATTCTTTTTTTAATGCAACGTCCAATACAGACTTATTTTGCTGCATGGTAAATGTTACGGTCTCATCATCAAGGATGATAGAAATCTCAGTAGTACCCTCTACTGCAGCGTCAGGAACATCAACCTCTGATGAAGTAAACAACTCGAAGTGTATGCTTTCTTTAAGAACTCCATTACTTTCAAGTGTACTTGAAACCTGATGGATCATGGCTTCTGGTCCACATAGATAAAAGTTCTCAAAAGAAGTTTCTTTATATTTATTCTTCAAGTAATAATTCACGACACTGGTATCAATACGTCCACGGGCAGCATTGGTTTCCTGTGAACGACTATAAATAAATTCTACAAAGAATCGGTCAGGAAATTGTTCTTGTAATTGCTCGATAGCTGCATGAAACATTGCTTCTTGCTTTGTTTGGTTTCCATAAACTAATAAAAACTTGCTATCGGATTCTTCTTGCATAGCTGTTTTTGCAATAGAAAGAATAGGTGTAATTCCACTCCCTGCAGCAAAAGCAGCAGTATGTTTTGTATTAGTAGCAGAGGGCATAAGTATAAACTTTCCTTCTGGAATCATAACGTCTAGGATATCTCCAACAGCAAGTTGCTCATTGGCATATACAGAGAAGGTACCATCTGCAACTTTTTTAATTCCTACGGTAAGCATTCCACTTGCTGGAGCACTACAAATAGAATAAGCGCGTCTAATTTCAGCACCATTTATGGTATGTTTTAGGGTAACATATTGTCCAGCAACAAAACTAAAAGCAGCTTTAAGATCTGCTGGAACGTGAAACGTTACGGCAACAGATGTAGGAGTTTCTTGTTGTATTTCTGAAATTTTCAGGGCATGAAAATTACTCATATCATTCAATTTTTTACAAAAGTAAACAAGTCTGTTTTCTAAAACGAATAATCTTTTGTTAATTAAAGAAAGGGTAGATTACTTATGAAGCCAAAGGTAAATACTTTTTGTAGTACTTGACAATCAAAGCAACACCTCTCCAGACGACCCAAACAATCAAAGCAGACCAAATACCTATAAGCCCCCAACCCATGTAGTTTGAAAAATATAACATCGGAAGGAATCCTAAAAAGGTAGACGCTAGTAGCACATTGCGTAAATAACCCATTTCGCCCAAGCCTTTAAATATAGCATCTAGCGTAAATGCCAAAGCATTAAAAGGCAAACTTAGTAAAACCATAAAAAACATGCCTGCAAATAAGGATAACACCAAAGCGTCTTTACTAAAGATGAGTCCTATATACTGATATGAAACTAGACCCGCCAATAGTAATATGATCGAGACAATCACATTATAGCTAGTAACTCTTTTTGTTAATTGCCATAAAGCCTTGTAGTTTTTCTCACCCAGTAACCTACCGCCCAAGATATTTCCGGCGGCGCCATAACCATCTAAAAAGAAGGCCGTAAACAACCAAATATTCATAGCAATAGTATGCACTGCTACATATTCTTTTCCAATCCCAGCAGCTTCTCTTGTAGAAAGTATCAAGGCAATATTAAGTGCAACAGAGCGCAAGAACAAGTTAGCACTCATATGCACCAACCGTTTCATTTCTGGATGGAGAGGGAATTGTAATCTTAAAGATACCTCCGTTTTTTTCAAGACCAATATCAAGGCTAAAACAGCCATCAAAGCTTGCGCTATTAAACTAGCCCAAGCAGCTCCTGGAACCCCCATAGGCGCTATGAAACCCTCTAAACCATACACCAGCAAGAAGTCAAGACCAATATTTACACCTGCACCAATAGCTGCAATAACCATGGGCCAAAAAGTATTTTGAAGCCCTCTAAACAATCCAAAAATAGCAAAGGTAAATAGGGTAAGGGGGAAGCCCCAAACTCGAATGTTATAGTAATCTATACTCAAGTCTAGAATCATCCCCTTAGCATTGAGCAGGGTGAAAATTTCTTCAACAAAAAAATAGGTAGATGCCAAAACAATGACACTTAGAATAATATTAAAAAAAATGGCCTGTGCTGGAAAGCTTTTTAAATCTGCAAGTGTTCCAGCTCCTACATTTTGAGATACGATGGCGCTAATAGCGCTTCGGGTTTGTCCTAAGATCCAGATAAGCGCAGACAAAAGGGTACCTACAATACCTACAGCCGCTAGGGACTCTGTGCCAAATTCTGGAATATTACCTACCACCGCAGCATCTGTACTAGACAATACTGGCTCTGCAATACCCGCAATAATGGCAGGAATAGCAAGTTGTTGAATACGTTTAAAAGAAATATTAGTCATTCTATTTGCAAAAATACTTTATAAAATGAGTTCGTAGCAATAAAAAGGATGTTCACTTTGCTTAGGAAAGTAGATATTTCCGAGTTTTTGATAGCCTCGCTTATCGTAGAAACGTTGGTTGCGCTTGTTTTGGCTAAACGTATCTAGCCGTATAGAAACAGCAGTATTTGTCTTGGCAAAATCTTCAGCAAAATCCATAAGCTGTTTTGCGTAGCCTTGTTTTTGAAATGCTGGATCCACAGCCAATCTATGAATATAATATTGATTTCCATCTTCAGTTAACCAAGTTATGTTGTCATACTCGCTATCTTTAAACGTAGAGATTGTGATACACCCCACTAGTCTTTCAGAAGCATATAACACATATAGCTCTCCTTTATTAAAATCATTCTCAAAGGCTTTAACATTGGGATAGTGCTCATTCCATTGAAAAACATTTTGCGCGATCATATGGACAGCACAAGCTTTGGTAATGGTGATAAGTTGAATAATTTCTGATGCTTTAGCCTTTCTAATCATTTTATAGCGTAATTTTGTACCTATATTTTTAAATATAGGTATTTTATGAAAAACATATTAGTCCCCATTGGATCAAATGACAATGCTGTTAATAATTTACAGTATGCTATAGACTTAGCGCATGAGATGGATGCGTATGTATATGTTATTTCTGTATTTCAAGAACTTTCAAAAGTAGGTGGGCTTGCCAAAGTAAATACTATTATCAAAGAAGATAGTGAAAACAGATTAGAAGAAGTATTAGCACAAGTAGACAAAAAAGATGTAATTGTAATTGACCACCCCATTAAAGGGAGCATGCTAGAAACGGTAGCTCGTTTTAACAAACATGTGCCTATAGATTTAATGGTGCTTTCGCCAAAAAGCAATAGCATTAGAGAAGAAGTATACCTTGGCAGAACTACTGGAAAACTGGTTAAAAACACGAACATCCCAATTTTAATAGTGCCAGAAGGCGCAACATTTAAAGGTCCGAAGAGTATTTTAATGGCTTTTAAAGACGGGAATTTTAAAGACAAAAGAGTTATAGAGCCCTTAAAAAAATTGCTAATTCACTTTGGTGCCGATGTCCAATTATTGCATGTCACAACTCCATATAGCACAGAGGACATGAAGCATGTTAGTAAAAAATTACAAAAACTACAGTCTTCATATATTGAAAGTGAAAATGCCACTACATTTCAAGGTGTTTTAGAACATTTCCAGAGTCATAATCCAGATATGCTGTGTGTGGTAAGACGCGAACGTGGATTCTTTAAAAAATTATGGGAAAAGAATGTGGTCCTTAAAAAAGAATTTCACACGTCAAAACCACTACTGGTTCTTTCTGCTCAATAGTATTTCTGAAATTCTAAACCTCTAATAATCATTAGATTTTTGTACTTTTGTGGACTTAAAAATTTGCAATGAAAAATATACTTGTTCCTATTGGGTCTATTGAAAACGGTATTAACAATTTAAGATACGCAACTAGTTTTGCTGCTATGACGAATGCTCGCATTTATGTTACATGCATTAAAACTTTAGCAACCGAGCTTATTTTGAAAGAAGTATTGGAGAATGTAAACACCAAAGATATTCAAGTAGTTTCTAAAGCTATTAGCGGAGATATTTTTGAAGGGGTCTCACAACTATCAAAAAGTTTAAAAATAGATTTAATCATGTTATCTCCTCAGAGTATAGATATCAAAGATGAAGTT
>JBNMOX010000195.1:0-4342 GCA_051275835.1 Patiriisocius sp. | reverse complement strand
TCTTGAAAAGGGTTTGGGTATACTTTTACATCAAGCGTTTCAATGTCTTCTATTTTAAGTTCCTCGCAGTTTGGATTTACAGTATCTCCGGTATTAAAAGAGCCATTACTTACATGCCAATTTTGCCATGTTCCTCCACTTCCAGTCGTCCAGTTTGTTAAGTCAAAATAATTAGTGCCTGCCGTGGTTCCGGGTACTTTATAAACTTTAAGTGCTTCTTCTTCTCTAGACCAATGTAATGGTTGTCCGTCTTCACAATTCTCTGGGGCATATATCTCTAAAGCACAATTGGATTGTAAAAAAAAAGCATATTCCTCATAATTTGGATAATCTCCGTATATAAAAGCTTTTCCTTCTGAATTTATACATACTGCAGTATATTCATTGCAGGCAATACCAAAGGGGCGTAAGCCATTGTCTTGAGCAAATCTAGCAAGAAATGTGGTATGTCGACCACGCCTGTCTGGATCATCATAATGGGTGTCTGTGATAACATTTTCTAAAAATGGAATTTCTAAAAAATCATTATAGCCCAAAGACATGCGGTTATGATAGGGATTAGATAATGCTTGAGCATTGGTAATTGTTCCGTTTTCTGCATCAAAATAACTGCTGCCTAAAATAGCCATACCGGCACTGGTTCCACCTATTACACCTTTTTTTGTATTAATAAAGTTGTTTAATGCTTCTTCCATAGCATTATTTTTAAAATAGCTAACATAATTATATTGATCACCACCAGCAAACCAAATAGCTTCGGCTTTATTAACTCTTGCTAATACATTTGCGTCTATAGCTCCAGCAACATTGTTTATTACAAACGTGGTAACAGAATTTATAGTAACTCCAAGTTCTGTGTAAAAATAATCATTATACCCATCACTTCCAGACGCTCTTAGTACCACAACATCACCTCCATTAGCCTTATTTAAAAACCACACCATTGCTTCATCACTTTCACTGGCACCACCCATTAAGCAAACACCAGGTTCTGGTGTTACAAGTACATCTTCATTTGCTCCTGTGTGATATTCAATATAGTTTTGCGAAAAACTAAATTGAATTGTCATAAAAAAAAGGATTATTAATTTTTTCATACAAAGCGTTCTGTTTTGTTATATATGTTAATTAATCCAACAAAGAAGCAACCTTAGCTTCTAAGGCGTTTCCTCTGAGGTTTTTGGCTATAATAGTTCCCTTGTCATCCAATAAGAAGGTCGCTGGTATAGAACGCACTCCATATTGCTTGGCTATTGGATCTTGCCAAAATTTTAGATTAGAGACATGATACCAATTCATCTTGTCTTTTTCAATAGCTTTTATCCAACGATCTTGTTGTCCAGCTTTGTCTAAAGAAACACTAATAATATTCAGTCCTTTATCATGATATTTTTCATACACACGTACCACATTTGGGTTTTCTCTTCTACAAGGTCCACACCAAGAAGCCCAAAAGTCTATAATGGTGTATTTTCCTATGGCATCTTGTAAAGACATATCCTTACCTTCTGGAGTTTTTGCAGTAAAAGCAGGAGCTTTTCCACCTACATCACTGTTCTTTAGGTTTGCAGCAGTTTTTGTAATTTCTTTTCCTATGCTTGTGTTGGCGATTTTCGGACTAAAGTTAGCTACTAATTCAGAAGCTTCTTTAGCGTTCAATTGTTTTTGGTTTAACATTTCAGAAACCAATATTAGGGCAAACAATGAATTTGGGTTTTTTTTAGCAAATTCTTTTTTGTACTTGTTTTCTCTGCTAGTAAGCAACACATTTTCTCTCTGCAATTGCTTATAAAGAGTATTGTCATTATTCTTTTTAGCATCCGTAAACTTAGCAGATATAGCACTTTTAAGTTTAGCTGTTTTTTGCATTTCTTTAGTGAATCCTCTATAAGAATCATTTTGACTACTTCCACTAACAAAAGAAGCTTGAATACTGTCTTTATAGATGGTTGCTTTCAGGTCTTCACTTTCTGGAAAATATAAAATACTGCTGTTATTTACAACCATATAATATAAAGATGGTTCTGTGTTTTTAGGAAAGGTTCCAGAAAATGTACCATTTGTAATCGTTAATGTATCTAGGACTTTGGTTTGATTATCCTTAAGGGTATATACCATAACGTTGGCACCATCAGCCATACCTTCTGCACTACCACTTAGTATGTAGGTTGAAGTATCTGTATTACAAGCAACAAGGCTTAAGAAAAAGAGGGCAAGTATTGAAGTTCTCATTTTTTTATTTTGAAAACAAAAATAGATGATTTTTTCTGAAATGCTACAAACATAAATTATTTGTTAATTAGAATGTTTTTAACACATCACTCCTTATTTTTGCCTATATTTATGTAGTAAATACATCCCTGTGAAGACACAATTACAAGAATTCCCATTACAAATACGTATTAGTTTTAAAAAATTATTTGACCAATACAGAACCTATGTTTCTGAAGAAAATGTTACGATGTTAAATCGTGCTGAAATACTTCTAGATATAGAAAAAAAGCACCCTATTTTATCTGAAGGATTAAACACCGAAGAAGAATGTATTCAATATAAAGAACAGATTGATATTGTAATGGCAGATTTATTTTCTTCTATTTTAGAACAAAATGAAATCAAAATAGCAACCATACCCTACAATGAATTTATTATTAAATCTACGCAACGGTATAAGAATATAATTAAAATAGCAGGATCTGATTTTCAACCTGAATTAAATCAATTTGCAGACAATGAATTTTATGTCATGGGTTGTGTTATCATTGTTAATTTTTTATATGGATTTGACATCGACTTTAGGCGTCCATTATACTATGATATACCAGATGAAAAAGGGATCGTAAGAACCTATAGGCTTTTATACAACGCAGATTTTGTAGAAATTATCAAGACGGATTCTGCTCCAGCATTTAGTGAAAAAGATTTTGAAGAATTATTAGATAATTTTGATAACATAGCCCTTTGGAAAGAAAAATTCCCGCCAGATAGTTATATCTTCAGTGGCTTTATTATAGCCAATTTATTTGATGTTACTGCAGATGTCAACATTTCAAAGTTTAAAGCTAATTTATTACATAATGATGCTAATAAAGAATCTTTAGATGCTGATTTTGAGACAATTTATAGGTCACTATTTAATTGTATAGACTTAAAACTAGGTTTTTCAGAATTTAATGACCAGGAAAATGCGCTTGAAGAAGTTACTTACAAAAACCTAAAAAGTTTTATTTTACAAGGAGCAGAGAGTATTGATAGCACCTTAGCCTTGTGTAAGGTTTCGTATAGAACATTATTTATACAAAACGAATTTTACACTGTTTCTAATGCATCTAAATATCATAAATTATATCCAAATAATATTTTATATAAAAAATTAGTAGATCAAGGTTTTGAAAGTGCAATTCTAGCTCCCATTGTTGATCAAGGAAATGTACTTGGTATCTTGGAGCTTGTTTCTCCAACGCCTAATAAATTAAATTCTGTTAATGCAACTAAATTAAGGGATATTATGCCTTATTTGGAAACGTATATAATTCAAGCTAAGACACTTATAGAGAGTGAGTTGGAGTTAATTATTCAAGAAGAATGTACTTCCATACACGCTAGTGTACATTGGAAATTTAAACAAGAGGCAAGACGCTATTTACAAGCCCAAATAGCAGGTAATTCACCAACATTTAATGAGGCTGTATTTGAAAATGTATATCCTTTATTTGGACAAATTGATATTAAAGGCTCATCTGGAGCAAGGAATCTTGCTGTTAAAGATGATTTAGAACTGCAATTGACTTTTGTGCTTAAAATAGTAAAAAAAGTATATGACCTTGAAAAGTTGCCTATTTATGAACATCTAGAATTTAGAATTAAAGAATTTTTAGAAGATCTAGAAACGAATTTTCAAGTAGATAGCGAACGTTCTGTTATAAAGTTTTTAAAGTCAGAGGTAAATCCTTTGTTTGGACATTTGTCTCAAAAAAGTGAGGCCTTAAAAGCGCTCATCGATATGTACAATAAAAAGCTGGATACTGCCTCTGGATTTGTATATAAGCATCGTAAAGATTATGATGAGTCTGTTACGGAAATTAATAAACACATGGCTTCTGTTTTGGATACGAAACAAAAACAAGCTCAAAAAATGTATCCACACTATTTTGAACGTTTTAAAACAGATGGTGTAGAACATAATATGTATATCGGGGAGTCAATTACCCTAAAGAATAGCTTTCATAGAGTATACCTATACAACTTGCGTTTATGGCAATTGCAAGTGATGTGTGAGATGGAAAACAACTATTATAAACTCAAAGAGAAATTAGCACTACCGCTAGATGTTGCCTCTATG
>JBNMOX010000194.1:0-4370 GCA_051275835.1 Patiriisocius sp. | reverse complement strand
TTGTAATGGCGCGTTTTTCAATTTCTTATAGGCAAGAAACATAAGTGCAATATTGATAAAACTCACCAAAATATATTCTACTAAGACAAATATTCCGTAGTTTGAAGTCTCCAATGCTGCTATAAAATCTTGTAAATTTTGATTTTGATCAAAAGGAAGAAATACTAAAATTCTGAGGAAGGTATACCCAACAATAATAGGGACCCATTTTTTTGTATTTATTTCAGATTTGGTGTAAAGGGCGATAAAATAGTAAAATAACAATCCATTAAAATGATAGAAAAAATAGGTAACTCCCGAATAGCTTGCAGGTATTTGATTACTGATTGATAGATGATAATCTAATGCAGTAATAACATAAATAAATAGCAAGGAAGATAAAACATAACGTATTTTTTTATTCTTTCCTAGTCCAAATTTATTGAATAGAATAAAAACGATTAAGACGAATCCAAAGATCACACTCAATACTGGAAAAACACTTAAAACATTCATACTGCAAAATTAAAAATTTATGCAACAATAGGAGGGAAGGAGTTCTTTTTTTTAATTAGAATACTAAAGTTTACTTCTAATCCACCAAATTGGGACTTAATAATCTTATTGCAATACAATATTTTAGTGGCAAAGTAGGCATTAGAGAATAGTAAGCAAAAACTAAAAGTTTATCTTTATAGTACCATGTAAAATAGCACAGAAAAGGAGTATTCTTTATTTTACTCAATTTCTATACCTGTGCTGTAGCTTAATGAACAAGATCTATTCCCGGAACCCTAAAGAAGAAAAAGTGTCTGGAATGAGTTTAAAAAAACTCACTAGCATCATACTAAAGTGCATTCCTTATGTTTTAAGCAAGCTTCGTTTTTAGTTAAATACTCTTAAAAAATAGTTTTTATTGGTTTTTGTATAGGTTTTGTATAGGGTGAAAAGCGCACATCTATTGTGAAAGCTATTAATTTTGAATAAAAAAATAATATGAAAACTAATTGGATACTAGCAAATCTCTTTTTTCTAATCAGCCTACATGGATTTAGTCAACAAATGCCCATTGATTTTTCAGATGCAGCAGATACCTTTAACACATTTCAAGGGACAGGTTTTTCTACAAGAAATGACCCAGGGAATTCAATAAATATCGTTGGACAATTTTTTAATGATGGCTCCAATGCCAATCAAGGATTTTATATAGATGTTCCTGTCGACTTAGACATTCAACAAAACATCAACCTATCGTTCTATTCTTTTGATCCAAATCCCCATAATATTCTTCTAAAGCTAGAAAACGGAACCAATCCAGACGTAGAAGTAAAAGAAGTATTTTCGGTTCCTACGCCTTCTAATTGGCAAACCATAAGTTTCGATTTTACAGACGCTACCAATAGTTCAAACGGATCGAGTGTAAATGCAACAGGAGCATATACTAGATTAGTGATATTTATAGACCATCAAGTTTCCACACCAGGAACCTACTTAATAGATATGATTACAGATGGTTCCATCCCCACAGATCCGAATGCTTTGGATGTAATTTACAACGATTTAGTGTGGTCTGATGAGTTTGATAACAATGGGGTAGTAGATGCATCAAAATGGCATCACCAAACCATAGGGCCCAATGGAGGTCAATGGTATAATGGGGAGCAGCAACATTATACAAATCGAATCGAGAACTCATTTGTAGCCAACGGAAACCTACATATTGTTGCAAAAAACGAGGATTTTTCTCAGGATGGGATTGCCTTAGAATATACCTCTGCAAGACTTAATTCAAAATATGCCTTTACATATGGTAGAGTAGACGTAAGAGCTAAACTTCCTTTTGGTAGTGGAACTTGGCCCGCTATTTGGACATTAGGTAAAAATGTTAATGAGACAGGCGCTTATTGGTTTGAGCAAGGTTTTGGAACCACCAATTGGCCTGCTTGTGGCGAAATAGACGTTATGGAACATGGTTTACATGCAGTAAATGAAGTTTCAAGTGCTATTCATACTCCTTCTAGCTCAGGAAATACAATGAACACAGCTACTATTATGCTTCCTAATGTTGCAGAAAATTATCATGTGTATTCTATGAATTGGTCTCCAGACCAAATTACATTTATGATTGATGGTGTTGGTTTTTATACCTACAGTCCTACAAATCAAAATGACGCTACTTGGCCATTCGATTTAGAACAATACTTAATCCTTAATATTGCGATGGGGGGTATTGCTGGTCCAATAGCTCCTGGTTTTTCAGAAAGTAGTATGGAGATAGATTATGTGAGAGTGTATCAAAACGATCCGCTAGGAACAACAGATTCACTCGCGGATACCTTTGTTGTCTATCCTAATCCTGCATCAGATTTTATAGCGATTAAAGCAAATGAGACTATTGATAAAGTAGCGCTTTATTCAACGCTAGGACAATTAGTACTCACTAAGTATACTGCTTTACAACAGATTGATATCAGTCATTTAAATGCTGGATTGTATGTGTTAAAAATTTATGCTGATACTGCTGTCATAACGAAGAAAGTTATTATTAATAAGTAAGGAGTTTATTTTATAAAAATAGTTTCAAGTCTAAGCAGTTTTAGACTGGCCTAATTCCGTATAATAAACGCTGGTAAATACCTGGAAAAGCACCTATAATATGCTGCGCTTGTTCCTCTCAGCTATCTCTTTAGGATACATGAATATTATTCATAAGGTTTCTTTTTCAAATAAAGAGTTCATGGATTTTCGAACCTCAATCTAGTAATAAGTGAAAGGGATTCTTCTGTTTATTGAAAAATGTAGTACAGAAGGATTTGTATGTTAACTTTGTATATAGGAAAGAAAATTAGTATGGCATTAAAATTAAATATAAAAGACCGGTTCAATAAAGAACTACCAGGGGATCCAATTTTAGAAAATTCTAGAAGACAGGTTGAGGAAGCTTGTTTTTCTTATGTAAGACCTAAAATCCCTAGCAATCCATCTTTACTGCATTCATCGCCAGAGATGTTAGCGCATATAGGACTTTCAGAAGAAGATAGTAAAACAAAAAACTTCTTACACATTGTTACAGGAGCAGTGGTGATACCAAATACAAAGCCATATGCTATGTGCTATGCAGGACATCAATTTGGGAATTGGGCAGGACAATTAGGCGATGGAAGAGCAATCAATCTGGCAGAAATAGAACATAATAATAGACGTTGGGCATTACAATTAAAAGGAGCTGGTGAAACACCCTATTCCAGAACAGCAGATGGTTTGGCCGTTTTGCGTTCTTCCATTAGAGAATACTTATGTAGCGAAGCCATGCACCATCTAGGGGTTCCAACAACCAGAGCTTTATCTTTGTCATTGTCTGGAGATCAAGTAATGCGGGATGTACTCTATAATGGTAATCCTGAGTATGAAAAAGGGGCCATCGTATCACGTGTAGCAGCATCTTTCTTACGCTTTGGGAGTTACGAGATTTTTTCTTCAAAAGGGGATACTAAAACACTGAAAACCTTGGTGGATTATACCATTAAAAATCATTATCCACAGATAGGTGAACCATCAAAAGAGGGCTATGTTGCTTTTTTTAAAGCGGTCGTATATCGCAGTATGGAAATGGTCATTCATTGGCAACGAGTAGGTTTTGTACATGGTGTAATGAATACTGATAATATGTCTATTCTAGGCTTAACAATAGATTATGGACCTTATGGTTGGCTAGAAGGGTATGATCATGGCTGGACACCAAATACAACAGATTCTGCACATAAAAGATATCGTTATGGAACACAACCACAAGTGGTGCTATGGAATTTGTTTCAACTAGCAAATGCCTTGTATCCTTTAGTAGACGAAGCAGAACCATTTGAAACGATTTTAGATGACTATCAAACGGACGTAGAAGTGAGGTATCTTACCATGATGCGTTCAAAAATTGGACTACAAAATGAAGATAACATGGATCGGCTTTTAGTTGAAGAACTCGAAAGCGTATTGCAACTGTCAGAAACGGATATGACCCTCTTTTTTAGAGCGCTTGCGAAGCTAAAGAAGAACAAGACTGACGAGTGGTTTTCTGTTATTAAAGAGGCCTTTTATAATACGATTGAAATTTCAGATCGTATCAGAGAGCGTTGGGCAAACTGGTTCAAGAGCTATGGCGATAGATTGTTGTTAGAAGCATGGACAGATAAAGAAAGAAAAATAGAAATGAACACCGTAAACCCTAAATATGTGTTGCGAAATTATATGGCACAAGTAGCCATTGATGCAGCAGATAAAGGAGACTACAGTGTCATCGATGAACTTTTTAATGTCTTGAAGAAACCTTATGAAGAACAACCAGAATCAGAAAAATGGTTTGCCAAACGCCCTGATTGGGCAAGACATAAAGTAGG
>JBNMOX010000193.1:0-4374 GCA_051275835.1 Patiriisocius sp. | reverse complement strand
CAAGAAGGAGAAGCGGGTAGATATCAAATAAGTTCTTTGTTTACAGACTCTACAACTATTACCATTGAACCCAATGGCGATGGTGGAGTAATCACCTTAGATTTTGGAACGGGGTGTGCGCTTAATAATGGTGCTGTCGTTTCCGGAAAAATTGTACTAAACTATGGTGCTTTTGTAAAAGGAATTAGAACCATTAATTACACTTTTGTTGCATATGCTTACAATCAAAATAGTGTTATGGGTGGTGGTGAAATATTTAGAGAGATCGCCAACACCAATGGTAATCCTCAATCAACCGTTAACGAAACGATCCTAGTTTCTTTTCCTAATACAGATGTTACAGCTACCCGCTCAGGAATGCGAGTTGCAGTATGGGTTGCAGGTGTTGGAAATGGAATTTGGTTTGATAATGTATCTCATGTAACTGGAAATTGGGACACTGTATTTACAAATGGTTTTACACGTTCGGGAAATGTAACCGAGGCTTTGGTGGCAAAATTAAGCTGTTCCTATATAGTTAGCGGAAAACTTGAAGTAAGGCAAAATAGTCTTTCAGGAATTATAGACTGGGGAGATGGCAGTTGTGATAATCAAGCTACCATTGAGGTTAATGGGGAAGTATATGATATTATCTTGTAAGTTGTCTTTTTTAAACTATTGAAACCATTCTTGTATAGGATGGTTTTTTTTGTTTCTGAAACTTCCGAAGCAGGTCTTGTGTTCTCTTAAATGAAGCATAGCAAACTCAAGGGAATACCAATAAAAAATCCTCTCTACTCAAAGAATAGAAAGGATTTTGTTTTTAATATCGTACATCTTTACGCTGTTTTCTCGCGTAAGGGTTGGTTCAATACCAAATCTAGGTATAGGTTTATTTTACGCTTCATGTTTTTACGATGTGAGATAAAATCTAGGAAACCATGCTCGAGTACAAATTCTGCGCTCTGAAACCCTTCTGGTAATTCTTTACCGGTAGTATCTTTCACAACTCGTGGACCAGCAAAACCTATTAAGGCTCCAGGCTCACTTATGTTAATATCTCCCAACATAGCAAAAGATGCAGTTGTTCCTCCTGTGGTAGGGTCTGTACATAATGATACGTAAGGAATACCAGCATCTGCAAGCTGTGCTAATTTTGCACTTGTTTTTGCCAATTGCATTAAGGATAAAGCAGCTTCCATCATACGAGCACCACCACTTTTACTGATTAATAAAAAAGGTGTTTTTGTCTTTAAAGCATGGTCTGCTGCGCGTGCAATTTTCTCTCCAACAACACTACCCATAGAACCTCCAATAAAGCTAAAGTCCATACAGGCAATCACTAAGTTTTTACCCATTGATTTACCTACAGCAGTACGCACAGCATCTTTTAATCCTGTTTTCTTTTGAGCGTCTTTAAGTCTATCTGCGTATTTCTTTTTGTCTTCAAATTTTAAAGGATCTTTAGAGGTAAGATCAGCATCCAATTCTTTAAATTTATTATCATCAAATAGAATTTCGAAATATTCTTTACTTCCAATACGTACGTGATATCCATCTTCTGGACTCACATAGAAGTTTTTCTCTAGTTCTTCTGCATCCACTACTTTACCGGTAGGAGATTTGTACCATAATCCTTTAGGTACATCTTTTTTCTCTTCGGTTGGGGTGTTAATTCCTTTTTTTGTTCTTTTAAACCAAGCCATATTAATTATGAATTGAGAATTCAAAATGATGAATTCTGGTTAGTTGTTTTTGTGTAATAAGCTTTCAGGGTATTGAACTCATATTTCTGAATTCGTAATTCTGAATTTCTTACAACGTGTTTACGTTATTAAGGTCTTCAAAAGCCTTTTTTAAACGGGCTTTGAAGGTTAGTTCTCCTTCACGCATCCATTTTCTTGGGTCGTAATATTTTTTATTTGGTATCTCGCTACCTTCTGGGTTTCCAATTTGAGTTTTAAGATACTCAATGTTTTTTACCATATAATCACGAGGCCCTTCGGTAAAAGCAAATTGCAGGTCGGTATCAATATTCATTTTAACCACGCCGTATCCAATTGCTTCTCTAATTTCTTCAACACTTGAACCACTTCCTCCGTGGAATACGAAATCTACGGGATTGTTTCCTGTATTGTATTTTTTCTGAACGTATTCCTGCGAATTCTTTAAAATTTTTGGAGTCAATTTTACATTTCCTGGTTTGTATACACCGTGTACATTACCAAAAGCTGCTGCAATTGTAAATTGATCGCTCACCTTCATTAATTCTTCATATGCATAGGCAACTTCTTCTGGCTGTGTATATAGTTTTGAAACATCTACATCACTGTTATCTACTCCATCTTCTTCTCCTCCAGTAATACCTAATTCAATTTCTAGGGTCATCCCTATTTTACTCATGCGAGCCAAGTATTTTTTACAAATCTCAATGTTTTCTTCAATAGGCTCTTCACTAAGATCAATCATGTGTGAGCTGTATAAAGGTTTTCCAGTTTCTTTGTAGTGTTGCTCTCCTGCATCTAATAAACCGTCTATCCATGGCAATAATTTCTTGGCACAGTGATCTGTATGTAAAATAACGGTTGCACCATATAATTCTGCCAATTGGTGTACGTGTTTTGCACCTGCAATACCCCCAGCAATAGCTGCACGGTGATTGTCATTTGATAATCCTTTACCTGCGTTAAATACACATCCTCCATTAGAAAACTGAATGTTTACAGGAGCATTTAATTCGGCTGCTGTTTCCATCACTGCATTTACACTGCTGTTACCTACTACATTTACGGCTGGCATGGCAAACCCTTTTTCTTTGGCATATGCATGGATGGCTTGGATCTCTTTTCCAGAAGCTACTCCTGATTTTATTGTATGTGACATAAGTTGAATTAGTTTTGCAGCAAAAATAGTGAATTTTGTTATAAAAATAGCGGAATTTTAGACCGCTTCCTTGATAGATGATAGACCCTTCGCTTAGGTTCATTGTTAGACCGCATAGCAGTTAGAGAATGTTCCAACAGCACAGTGGTTTTTTTTAGAAAGGATAATTAATCCCTATGTTAAGTACTGCATTTGAGAAATTATATTCTTTAAACCAACGATTGCCTTCAGAAAGCGCTGGATTATGCATTTTGAATCCGGTGTCTAGTCTTGCTACAAAAAATCCAAAGTCATATCGTAGCCCCAAACCACTTGCAATGGCTAGTTCTTTTAAATCTTCTATACCACTAAAGCGCAAGGCTTCGTCTTGCACATTATCTAGAGCATTCCAAATATTACCTCCATCTACAAAAAGTGCTCCTTTAAAGGGACCCAGTATAGGAAAGCGGTATTCTACATTAAAAGCAAGTTTGAAGTTAGCTTCATTAAATTCGAAAACACTGCCACTGCTTCCTGGACCTAGGTCATAGGGTCTCCAACCCCTATTGTCATTTGCGCCTCCTGCAAAATAACTACGGGTAAATGGAATGCTTTCACTATTTCCAAAGGGTATTCCAATACCTCCAAAGGCGCGTATAGCTAGCACATAGTCATTAGAAACTTGCCAGTGTTTGATGAATTCTGCTTCTACTTTTGCATATTGAGAGAAGACAACGCCTAGTGTTTCAAATTTTCCGTTTTCATTTTTTTCAAGCCCAGCAATATTTGAAATTCCTGAAAGTAATCCGCCAGCCGATTCTACTTTCCAACGAAATCTTGAAAAATTCTTATCAAAAATATTTTCACGTGTATCGTGTGTCCAGGTAAAATTGGTTGCGAAAATAAGGTTGTTTTCTGTAAGTCTTACGCCTCGCTCAATAACACTTAATAAGGTGTTGGATTGTTCTTGGTCTAGCGTGTATTCTCCTTGTGCACTATCAGTTAAAAAACTATTAATCCCAGATGGGATGTCTAAGAAGATTTGATTGTTATCATCTCGCGTGTAATAAGAGGGGTCTATGGTGCCTGGGTTTGAATTCTCGAGATCTTGAGCAACTTCATTTGCTTGATCATACGAGTTGGTGTAAATGTTGAAGTAATTATCTGTATTGAGATTTCGAACATATTGTACATTAAAAAGGTCAAAGCTATTGGTTCTAGTTTCTGACGGACGCCAATCATAATTAAAAATAGCACTTAGGTTTTGTCTGTCCAATCCAATATTATTTTGAGCGTTAAAACCAACACTAAAATTGGTTGTTGGTGACATGTATTTTGGAATCCACCTATCTACATTTATAGGAAATAAGAAACGCGGTATGGACAGCTTTGTGGTAAGGCCAAATTCTGAAATGTTAAAGAAACTTTCATCGTCTGCTACATCTTTTGAAGCACCGATACTTCCACTTCCAGAGATTTGTAAAATTTCAGCCCCTTTAAATACGTTACGTAAAAATAATGAACCACTAAATC
>JBNMOX010000192.1:0-4375 GCA_051275835.1 Patiriisocius sp. | reverse complement strand
GGTTGTTTTTCCATGGATGGTTAGTATGTTTCCTCGTACTTTTGTTTGCCATCTAAATGTATCTATAGGGATTTCTAAAGCCGCCATAGCTTCCATTATAGCAGGATCTTCTTGTATAAAAGCTTTGATGTCATTTTTAGCCTCTAAAGATGGAATATCTGAAACCGTTTCAAATTCAAACTGCCAGGTAACAGGAATATTAAAACGATATGAATAGGGTGTGCCAATGGTGGTTTCTTCTCTTGTTTTTAAAGCTGTAAACCAATCTATTTTTTTGTTAGGATAGCTCGTTCTCATTTCTTGAGCTAATGCCAACGGACCCGGAGAATGTGCCGTTGGATAAAACACATAATAAGGTCTTGCTATATAATGAGCTGCATATTTCCCTCCAAATACATTAAAATATGGTGAAGCTAGAACCTGAGGTGTTTTTGAGTTTGAAAATACTTTTTGTAGCAGAGAGAGTAAGGGAGTATTATTCCCTAGACCACAGGAGTGAAAAATAATGTGTGTGTTTTCATCCATGTTTTCAGGAGCTTTTGGCCATTGCCTTTCTGCTAAAGCCTGTTGCAGTGTTTCTTGGGTAATGCGAGGTCCTTCCTGCTTCGTTTGCAAGGCCATGCCGCGCCATGGATTACTATGACTTACAATATGAATTTCTGTTAATTTGTTTTCATAGGCATTCAACCAAGCTATGATCTCCTCTAGGGAATACAAACCTTCCACTACCTTTAAATTTTTGTTTTTAAAATAGCTAGAAGCTTGAGCATAATAGGCGGAATCTCCTTCATCAAATCCTGCTATAAAAACGATGGTGCTTCCTTTTAAAACCGCATCTGTTTCTTCCGTGTATTCATGAAGGACATCTGTCATGGCTATGATACTTCCTTTTTGTAATGAAGAAGCAATGTTTATTTTTTCACAACTCCCTAAAAAAAGGCTTATGAGTAGTAGTATGATAAATTGTTTCATCTTCAAAAATGTTTAGATTAAAGGTCTTGATATAATGTTCCAGAGCTTCCGTAGTGATCATCATTCCAGATAAAACTATCTTCTTGATTGGCCTGTGTAATGCTATTTTTTGAAAATGTAATTTCACTGGTAAGGATTTGGTTTTCTTTTCCAAATGCTTGTGAAGGAAATAAATAGACTATCGCTCTATTGCTATCTCCACAATCTTCATTGGTGAGCATAGGCAAGACTATAAATCCACCTTTTTCGCTTTCTAACACATAGTTTGATACTTTATACGTGCAGTATTCTACATAGTTTACATCTACTTTTAACACTCGCTTTATACCAGCAAGGTTTGGATTTTCTAGTGTACTAACCGTAATACTATGAATCATATCGATATTGGTAATCGGGAAAAAAGTAATTTCTTCTGGCGTATCGGTTGCAGTAAATAGTGTTGCCGAGAGCTGTTCTTGATCGTTTTCTCCTAAACTACCTTGGAGAGCTACATAGTAATTTTCTGAAAGATTAAATTTTTGCGCTATTCCTGTTTGAAAGCCAAAGATTGTTAAGATGATGATGACTATTGTTTTCATAATACTTGTTTTAAAGGGGAATGATACCTCAAATATATTCTGAAAGAGTACTTGAATTTGGGCTGTTTTAGTATCCGTTGGGAATCGTCTAGTAAGCGTTATGAACTAGCCTTAGATGCCTATTTAGAACTATGTTTTGTGTCTGTTCGAGCGCGATCGAGAACTGCTGCTAATTTCTTCTCAACAAAAATTTCGACTGCGCTCAATAAGACACGGGCTTATTATGGTTTGGGGACATCAACCACAAGAACATCCATTCTTACCAAGTATTTTATAGAAAGTAAAAGGCTTATGTAGTGGAGCTCTTTTGGTCTTTACTTCTAGAAAAACTTTTAAAATATCACTGCTTGCTTTCCAGACTCCACCTGTAAAGACTTCAATAGTAATGAGTTTACCATGGGCTCCAAACTTGAATCTTAGTCTTCCAAACGCTCTTAAATATTCTTTGGAGAGTTTACTATAGTACTTGTCAAACCAAGTATTGAGTTCTAATCTTTCGGCCTTGTTGACATCTATAGCTACTTCTGGTGTGCGCTTATTTTCTTTTTCGCGGTTTCTCTTTTTCATAACACTTTTACCTGTTATTTCCGCAGCAGCACCCACAGCAGTATTGTTTACGTTTTGAGGCATCGGTATTGGTTGTTTTACTGTTTTTCTGCTCTCCTCTTTATTTACAATCTGCGTATCCACGGCTACAAAAGAGGTGTATTTAGTTGCTACGTTATAGGCTAATCCTAGTTGCGTAACCGCTGCTTTCACGTCTTCACCAAAACAGGTGTTATAGTCGTCTAATTGTGCAATTCTTTTACGTGCCCATAAGTATCGTAAGGCTTTATTATTGTTGCTTAGGGTACCTTCTGAAACGTTAAAAGTTTGTTTTATTTTCTTTTTTCCTTGATATCCTGTAATGCTAATGGAACCCTCAGCCTCTCCGCGATACTTTCCGAAGATAAGGACAGGGCGAGCGGCAAATACGTCTGGAATAGTTTTGGGCTCCACATCATACACTTCAAAATTTTTGGTACTAAATTTTACTTGTGTTAAGAGTGGTGAGGCTATATACTCTTTAAACTTCTGCGCCATCTCGCTTGCAGCTTCTTTGGTGGTGGCAATAAAAGATTGGGTGTTGGCTACCTTGGCCATGCCTTCAATCAAGTATCTATTGACGCTGCTGCCAATACCAAAGGTAAATACGTTGGCTTTATCCAGTTTGTTTGCTATCATTTGGAAGACTTCTTTTTCTACAGAGACATAGCCATCTGTTATGACTACAATAGATCTTGCGCTGCCTGTATTGGCGCGTGGTAGTTTGTAAGCTGTTTCTAAAGCATTGAGTAAGCGTGTGCCACCACCGCCTTGCCCCTTGCTTAAAAATGCAATGGCTTGCACTATGTTTTTTTCGCTAGCAATTACAGGCAGTGTGCTAAACACCGTAGCACTTGAAGCAAATAATTGAACGTTAAACGTGTCTTGTAAATTAAGACCACATAATAAGTTGCGCATTAAGTCTTTACTTACTTCTAGTGGGTAGCCATTCATAGAGCCAGACACGTCTACAATAAATAGGTACTCGCGTGCTGTAATTTGTTTTGAGGTCACTTTGGCTGGGGGTTCCATCATATAGGCAAAGAATTTTTCATCATTGTGTTCATATAATAGTAATCCACTACGAATAGCATTGCCACGCAGACTGTAGTTTAAGATAAAATCTCGGTTGGCAGGATTTTCATTGCTTTTCGACAGGAAGATAGCTGCAGTATGCTGTTGCGGGTAGGTTATGTTAATTTTGTGACTTTGACTCTTAATATGTTGTATAGTCATACCTGCATTAAGAGTCACTTGCAAATCAAAGTCAAAAGTCTCTGCAATGCCTTTTTTGGTATAGGGTTGATGAAACGCTGTTTCGCCACTGGCATTTTCTCCAGTATATCGAGGGCCTACCACTCCGGGCGCTACAAATTGGTATTCGCCATTCGTGGGTGTAAGTATTTCTGTATAGTATACATCGATGGTAATTTGATCTCCAGGCATGATGTTGCCAACGTTCATTTGAAATATATTTGGTCTCATTTGGTCTAGTTTTGCAGCCCGTTTACCACTCGCTACTGCATCTTGGTAGACTTTTTCTGCCTGTTTTTTCTCAAATATTTTGGCATTGATAACACGATCACCAATCGTCATTTTCATATCGTGTACTGCGGCTTCTAATGCCATAGGAAACACATATTTAGCTTCTATGGGTGTTGTGCCTTTATTTTGATAGACTTGGGTTAAACGCACATAGGCAATAGTACCAGTGATGTTTACAGTAGTCTTACTTTTTTGCAAAGGTATAAGCACATCTTTTTGATTGATTTGTAGGTAGGGACTTTCAGTCTTATGAAGGGTTTTTTCTGAAATTTTCTGCCCGAAGCTTATGGCAGTATAAAATAATACGAAGGTAAAAAGGAGCTGTCTCATGCGTTTGCTTTTTAAGGTGAATTTGATTTCTTTTTATCAAATGTATTTGCAAACTATTTGGAGATTTTGCGTGTTTTAGTATTCGTTGGGTGTTTTATAGTATTCGTTAAAAAAACAATGTCTCACAAAAAAATTAGCTTTTGTGAGACATTGTTTTAATGATATGTAGTAAATTGAATTAGCCAATAACTCGTTTTAAGGCTACATAGATACTTTGTTCTGCTGCATCAAAAGCACCGTCGGCAAGAAGAATCTTTTTCATTTAATCAAGAAAATGGCTTGCCTGTATCTAAGAATGGCGCTACAATGCTATTGGTTGAAAATGAACCAGCTTGGGTTCCTAGTATTTTTGTTGATGATTTAGT
>JBNMOX010000191.1:0-4395 GCA_051275835.1 Patiriisocius sp. | reverse complement strand
TTCTATACTGAGCCCATTGTCCTCTTTTGCTATTACTAAGTGAAGAGAAGTACTGTCCTGTTTTTGATTCTGTTGCTGTTCTGTAACTAGATGCTTTCATAATTTCTAACTTTATAGGTTGCTGGTTGTTCTTTTTAGATACTGCTTATCTACTGAAACTTCGATATTGAGCCCATTGCCCTCTTTTGCTATTGCTAAGTGAAGAGAAGTACTGTCCTGTTTTTGATTCTGTTGCTGTTCTGTAACTAGATGCTTTCATAATTTCTAATTTTATAGGTTGTGATTGTTCTTTTTAGATACTGCTTATCTACTGAAACTTCGATACTGAGCCCATTGCCCTCTTTTGCTATTACTAAGTGATGAGAAGTACTGTCCTGTTTTTGATTCTGTTGCTGTTCTGTAACTAGATGCTTTCATAATTATATTTTTTAATCGTTGTTTTTTCTGATTTACTTACACCCAATAGACGCCAAAATAATTAAGGTGTTACAGTACTATGCATTAAAAGGTACTGTTTTATAGAATATTTAACATTTATGGAAAGAAAAAAAAGGCCAATTATACATTAAATAATTGATTATCAAATATTTAAAAATCCCTCAAGTCAGCATTGATTCTGCAACTATTTTTAAATAACTATGTAGTGAACGTCATTTCCTTTGTCACTTAGAGTGATTTCTATTTAAAAAGTCAATACGGAAACATTAATGCGCAAAGTGGATGATCATCAAAGACTATTACCATTTCATAACAGAGGACAATTAATACCTCTAGCGTAGGTATAACCAGTAATTTACCCAGTATAGCTGACAAATATCATATGATACATTCGTGCACAACATTACTTTTGATAAAAGTAAAATAGTATGTGTACACTCACTTCAAAATATAATGTTGCAGGCCCCAGATATACCAGTTATCCAACGGTTCCCTACTGGGATACGGAGACCTTTTCACTCAAACAATGGAAGGAAACAGTAGCGCGAAGCTTTCGCGAAAGCAATAGTATCGAAGGCATCAGTCTCTACATACATCTCCCCTTTTGTGAAAGTCTGTGTACGTTTTGCGGATGTAACAAACGTATTACTAAAAATCACACTGTTGAAGCACCTTATATAAAATCCGTCTTGAAAGAGTTTGTTCTTTACAGTCAGCTTTTTGATGAGAAGCCTGTTATAAAACAGATACACCTTGGAGGCGGCACACCTACATTCTTCTCGCCGGCACACCTGGAAAGACTTATACATGGCATTTTTACCATAGCCCGAAAAGCCAAAGACTGCGAACTAAGCTTTGAAGGCCACCCTAATAATACCACAAAAGAACATTTAGAAACGCTTGCCGAGAATGGGTTTACTCGCGTCTGTTATGGTGTTCAAGATTATAACGATAGGGTACAAAAAGCAATCCATAGAGTACAGCCTTTTGAGAATGTACAAACTGCGACCTCAATGGCACGGCATGCTGGTTATACCTCCATAGGTCATGATATTATTTATGGGCTACCGTTTCAAACTCAAGATGATGTGATCCATACGATTCATAAGACCATTAAACTGCAACCGGACCGCATAGCTTTTTATAGTTATGCCCATGTACCGTGGATGAAAGGAAATGGACAGCGTGGCTTCAAGGATACGGATCTTCCCTCTGCAGCATTGAAACGCAACCAGTATGAAATAGGAAAAAAGATGCTTGCTCAAGCAGGTTACATAGAGATTGGAATGGATCATTTTGCCCTTAGATCAGATAGCCTCTATAAGGCGCAGCAAGAAGGTACTATTCATAGAAATTTTATGGGATATAATGATAGTAAAACACAGCTTATGATAGGCCTAGGTGTGTCATCTATCAGCGATACTTGGTACAGCTTTGCGCAGAACGTAAAAAATGTAGAGGAGTATCAAAAGCTTGTAGAGGATGGAATTCTTCCCATTTTTAGAGGTCATATTCTCAACAATGAAGATCTTGTCATTCGGGAGCATATACTCCATCTAATGTGCACGTTTGAGACCTCCTGGGAAGATGACAGCCTTTATTTCCCCGAGTTACCTGAAGTTCTTATTAAACTTATCGAACTAGAAAAGGATGACCTCTTGAAGATCTCTGCAAAAAAAATAATGGTTACTGAAAAAGGGCGCGCTTTTGTACGTAATATATGTTTACCTTTTGATCTGCGTTTACAACGCAAAAAACCAGATACGCAGTTGTTTTCAATGACTATATGACAATGACTATTCCATCATGTATTCAAAAGAATTAAAGCATCACTGCCATTGAGCCGACAGCATCTTTAAGCGATACTTAATCTCAATATTTTGAAGGAAATAGGTAGCAAAAATTTCAAAAAACAACCCTTTAATTATAAAAAAATGAACTATTTGAAATCTATTCTGACTGCTTTAATAGTACTCACCATTCTAAGTTGTAAATCAAACGAAACCAATAAAGACCAGCTTTTAAACAACAACTGGGAGAAAAAGATTGCACTAGACGGAAGTAATAAATGGATGGCAAATGAGGAGACAACACTTGGGGTTAACAAGATGTTAGACTTACTAGAAAATCTAGATACAAGTTCTGAAATTGACTACACAGCCTTAGGAACAGATCTAAAAAATGAGATTAATATCGTGATACAGAAATGCTCTATGAAAGGTCCGTCACATGACAACCTTCATGTATTTCTAATGCCTTTAATTGAAAAAGTAGATGCGCTCCAAGCATCTAGAAGCATTGAAGATAATAAGCTATTAGTAGATAGTATTATTTATAACTTGAAAGCATATAATACATACTTCGTATAGGCCTCTTCAAGGCAATAAATTATTTTTCATTCATCATTTTACACTTAAATCTATCAGCCTTTAGAGATCGTAATTGATTTACTTTTAAGTATCAATTAAAAAACTAAAACAATAAAAAAAGAACATCTATTTCCAGTATAATGACTAAAAACAGTATCACACTCCATACAAGTGACTCACTTGAGATAGCCGAAAAAATCTTCAAATAAAATTATATTGAACAAATTTCCGCTGTATTGGGGTCGAAAATTGTAGGGATCTTGATATATACAGGTTTACTGCGTATTAGCTTTGCTGATGCCGTCTATGGGGATGAGAAAACAATAGATACTGCCGTTTATAATATGCTTTCCATCGAGCGAGTAATGGCAAAAAACTTAGTGAGTGTACCCTCTTTGATTACATTGTTATATCATATATGATATACAGCGTCTGGTTGAAGAAAACTATTTTCGTAAATGTGTTCGTACATTTTATAGACACTTCAAAAATCCTTTTTTCTACATTTTCTATAAATATTAAGTAAGGGCAAAAGGACCCACATTGCCAGTGCGGAAATAGAAATCAACAAACCCAAACCAGTTCCAAAGAACTTTTGAAAAACAGCGCCTGTATATCCTAGTAAAGCAGATATATCTAGCTTTAGCAATATTAAAATACGAGACAAATCAATAGGATTGAGCATCGTTGCACCAATAGAAAATGAGTCTAAAGGATACGACTGAAATGCGATAAGTGACATTAGAAACAAGCCGTCGTAAATAACTGCCATGAACAACCAAAGCAAAATTGAATAACTAAAACCTTTTATTTTATTCTCATTGTATAAAGCAATATTAAATGCGAGTGCAGTGAATATTAAGGTGAGAAAAGTTCCCGTTACAAGAAGTAGTATAAAATCCCATATTTCATTAGATTCAAACAATCCATACAGCACAAAGGGAATTCCCAATCCTATAATGAGACTCATGGAGAGCGAAAGTGCTACCCCTAAATACTGACCGATAAAAATGGAAGATCGCTTTATGGGTTGTGCTAACAATAACTCCGTAAACTCTTTGGAATTATAGTAATACATCACCCCGAATACGGTCCCAATAAGCGGCACTAGAATAATAATTACATTCATCAAAGTGATTACTGCTTTTGAGAGGTCATTATTCAAAAAAAGAAGGACAGACCCTAGCAATAAATAGAATAATAGATACACGTAGCTCCATCTACTTCGGATCAAATCGAAAAAGCTATATTTTAATATTTTAAGCATTTTCTTGGTTTAAAAGGTTAGCAATCGCGTGTTCAAAATCTGATTCTTTGGTTTGTGCTTTAAGCTGTTCGATGTCCCCTTGAAAATAAACTTTGCCCTCAAGTAAAAACACGATCTCATCAGCCATCTCTTCTACAAAACTCATAATATGAGAGGTAATCAAGATGATTTTTCCTTTTGCTTTTTCCTCTTTAATTAGCGCTTTTAAATGTATCAATGCGATTGGGTCTAGACCCGTTGTTGGCTCGTCTAATACAATGATGGGACTATCAAACATCAGCGTGAGCACGAGATTCACTTTCTGTTTAGTACCTCCAGAAA
>JBNMOX010000190.1:0-4403 GCA_051275835.1 Patiriisocius sp. | reverse complement strand
ATTCCACGCTGGAATTTACTTTTTGAAACATTATCTGTAAACAATTGTTTTGCAAGTTGCTGTGTAATTGTACTAGCGCCTCCTTTACTTCCTAAAAACACGGCAGCTCGCATTGTACTTCGAATGTCAATCCCGCTATGATCATAAAAACGAATGTCTTCTGTAGCCAAAAGTGAATTTACAAGATGTTCTGGCAGTTCTTCAAAAGGAACCGGAGTTCTGTTCTCTTTATAGAATTTACCGATTACTTTCCCGTCTGTAGAAATAATTTCGGTGGCTAAGTTTTTTTCAGGATTTTCTAGGCTAGTTTCATCTGGCAGACTCCCAAAAGCACCAACTGATGCTAATAAAAACAAGAGAATAAAGGCAGTAATACCGCTAATTAATAGAAGCCAAAAAATCCTAATAGGACTAAACTTTCGTTTTGCTTTCTTTTTTTTGGTCGTTTTCTTTTGAGCCATAATACGCTACTTTTTCTGTTTTCTTCTGAAATGTGACTGCAATTTCAAAAATATAAGTACACTATAATTGTTAAAAATAGTATTCGGTACTAGGTAATTAGTACGTGTTGCTTTTTCTGAAATATTCGTGATTTTCAAATGTTCAGAAGTACGCTTCATAATACATTCGTTTTCAAAATAGGAACACTACAGAAGCTATTTTGCCTCTTCTATACTATATCCCACGTCTGTAATCCCTTCAAGGTTGCTAACGCCTTGTGCCTCGCCGTTATTGCGTACGGCATGTGTTATGTGCAGGCTATAGTTTCCTACTTCTTTAAAACTAAAATTTTCTTTATAAAACAACTTACTTTCTTTAATTGCACCAATTCCTGTTCCTAACCAAGTTCCATCGGGTTTTGCCATTTTATACTCCAAGGTGTCAACCATGATTTTGCCGTGAGGGTAGTGTAACGAAACAATTAAAAACAGATTACTAAAAGGATAATTATTGTTGTTTCGCACGGTAACAAAGCTATTGTATTGTTTGAGGCTATCCAGTACAGGAAGTTCAAAGATGGCTGCGTCTTTTACCTGCCAATTACTCCCTTGAATTGCCAAAGTGTCTCCAGTAATAGTGGTATTACTACAGGATATAAAGAGTGATATTAGAAGGCTTACAAAAAAACATTTAAACATTACTTTTTTGGATTGTTGGGTTTATTGCGGTTGTTACGATTTGTATTTCTGGGATTTGGTTTGTTCTCACCAGTGGTGTTTTTTGGTCCCGCTTGCTTTGGTTTTCTTGGGTTATTTTGCTTTGGTTTTCCCGTTCCTACAGCAACAGGTTTACGGTTATTACGTTTCTTCTTGTTTCTGCCTTGGCTTGTTCCTTTTGGTTTGTCAAAACGAGTAAGGCTATCTTGTCCAACGACATTGCTAAACAACTCTTTATCATCAATTTTGGTTTCAATTTTGTAATCTTCAAGATTAGCAACCGTGTCTCCTTTTTTGTTGATGGCAATAATTTCATTAACGCGCTCTAACGTTAATTCATGCCAATTCATCGCATCTTTTTCATATGCAAACCATAAAAGTCCTTTAAAGATATCTGTTTTTTGGCAAATAGCATTTCCTCTTTCTGTTTTAAGCCTTACATCACTTTTCGGAAACGTTGACAAAGCATCTAAATACGTGTCTAGTTCAAAATTTAAACAGCATTTTAATTTTCCACATTGCCCAGCCAATTTTTGAGGGTTTAAAGATAATTGCTGATACCTTGCAGCAGAGGTGTTTACCGATCTAAAATCGGTTAACCAAGTAGAGCAACACAATTCACGTCCACAAGAACCGATACCGCCTAAGCGAGCTGCTTCTTGTCTAAAGCCAACTTGCTTCATCTCAATACGTGAATTAAACGTACGAGCAAATTCTTTAATTAATTCTCTAAAATCTACACGTTCTTCTGCCGTGTAATAAAAAATAACTTTAGATGCATCCCCCTGAAATTCAACATCACTAATTTTCATACGCAGTCCTAAACGAATCGCAATCTCTCGAGAACGCTTTTGAACATCTGCTTCACGATCCCGTACTTTTTGCCATACATCGATATCTTTCTGTGTGGCCTTACGGTAAATTGTTGGGAGTTTGGTCGCGTCAGGATTTTCTTTTTTCTTTTTCATTTGTACCCGTACCAACTCACCTGTGAGGGTAACCATACCAATATCGTGACCAGACTCTACTTGCGTAGCAACCGTGTCACCAATACTTAAAGAAAGGTTTTCGTTGTTTTGATAAAAATGTTTACGTCCATTTTTAAAACGCACTTCCACTCCAGTATAGGGAGTCATATTTGCAGGAAGCGTCATATTTGAAAGCCAATCAAACACCGTTAATTTATTACAACCATCGGTTCCGCAAGTACCATTGTTCTTGCAGCCTTTTGGTTGTCCATCGGCGCCAGAGGCACAGCTAGTACAGCCCATATTTTATATATATAGTGGAGTTCTTTAATTTTTATGTCTCGTTCTTTCCGTTAAATATATGCAACATTCAACTTCATCCTTCAGCTACATTTATACGGCGTTAACACAGACAAATCATTAAAATCAAGAAAACTCTCGAATAAATGAAACACTATTGTTTACCCTGTAAAGGTATTAAATCTTACAGAATAAAAATTCAGATTTATAAACTACTTCTTAAACTGCAGCTTCTCTGATCTTCCTTTTTTAAATATTTTATTACTAGCATGGGTTCCTTTGCGTAACTCTTTTTGCTCCTCATAGGGTAATTGTATGATTCTATGACACTCCTCACTACAGGTATGTTCCATTTTTTCTGCACAGACATCGCATTGTATAAATAACAAATGACAGCCTTCATTTGCACAATTGGTATGACTATCATGAGGGCTTCCACATTGATGACAATTAGAAATCACATCATCACTAATACGCTCACTTCGTCTATGATCAAAAACAAAATTTTTGCCTAAAAACTTATTTTCTAGGCCTTGGTCATTTACTTGACGTGTGTATTCAATAATACCACCCTCTAGTTGAAAAACATTTTTAAAGCCCTTATGCTTATAGTATGCACTTGCTTTTTCGCAACGAATACCACCTGTGCAATACATCACCAATTTTTTATCTTCTTTATGATCTTTAAGGTCCTCTTCAATAATATCAAGTGAATCTCTGAAGGTATCTACATCTGGTGTAACTGCATTTTTAAAGTGCCCAATTTCACTTTCGTAATGATTACGCATATCTACCAAAACAGTGTTTGGGTCTTCTATCAAGTCGTTAAATGCAGAAGCATTTACATGTACCCCTATATTAGTAACATCAAAGGAGGTATCATTCAATCCATCTGCAACAATTTTATGACGCACTTTCACTTTCAACTTTAAAAACGATTTTAGGTCTTGCTCCACAGCAATATTCAATCTACAATCTTCTAAAAAATAAATACCGTCTAGAAATGTTTTAAAAGCATTGAATTTTTTTGCAGGCACAGAGAGTTGTGCATTAATACCTTCATTGGCTACATAGATGCGTCCTAGTACTTCAAGGGCATCCCAAGCAACAAATAAATGGTTTCTAAAAAGTTCTGGATTGCCAATGTTGGCATATTGATAAAAAGAAAGCGTTAAGCGGTCTTCTCCCGCTTCTACAAGAAAGGTTGCTCTCTCTTTCGCGCTTAGTGTATTGTACAGTTGCATGCTATACTAATGTTTAAGGGTTAAAAAGAAATATATATTTGAGGGCAAAAATACTAGAAATTCTTATAAAAAACTGAACTGAACTCTTATTCTGAAATTTTAAAGCGTTTTTTGTATCTTTAAGGAAAACACCGCTATGAAAAATTTAATCATTTTAGCGATCCTATCATTTTCAATGACGGTCTATGCACAAGACTCACAGCTTTTTGAGAATACATGGTATTTGCAAAAGCTAACGATTGATGGACAAGATATTATTCCTCCACGTGAATCAAATACGGTAGAAGAATCGACTTTTTCTATGACTCCAGCGCAATTTGACACAGGTTATTGTGATTTTTTAGGATGTTCCATTTCATTCAATAATCCTGACACTAGTTTTGACATAATTAACTTAGTCGCCCTTGGAGGAAATTGCACTAGTGGGAACGACCTTATTTTTGCGGATATTTATTACAATTATTTTTTTGACAATGGTATCTTCTCTAACCCTTTTGCATATGAAATAACAAATACCGGAGGTATTCTTTATTTAGAATTTACAAATGCTAATGGCGACAATGCCTTGTATGCAAATCAATTGCTTGCGGCGCCAGAGCAAACGCTATTCTTTGTTTCTATATATCCTAATCCCGCAAAAGACAGCCTTACTATTTCTTTAAAAAGCATAGACAACGCTTCGGTGACTATTTATGATATTTTAGGTCTAGCCGTTTTGAACACAACCATCACCT
>JBNMOX010000189.1:0-4411 GCA_051275835.1 Patiriisocius sp. | reverse complement strand
AGTGCTATTTGAAAGATTAGGGAGTCTAATTAATGAAAAGTTATTTTGTATAATAAGATGCCCATCAAAACTAATTATGGCGTCTAGTGCATCAAAATTTTCTAAATCCTGATTATCTTGAACATTAATACTTCCGCCCAAAGTAGTAACATTGTCCAGTCCAGCTAGTGTTACTAAATTATCACAATTATCTAAAGAGAAACTGCTCCCAATAAATTGAACGTTAGAAAGGGCTGTAATGTCATTAAGTGCTGGGTTGTCTCTTATGAGTAAAAAATCACCTATACTAGTCAATGCTTCTAATCCTGAAAAACTAACGAGTTCATCATTTGTAGATATAAAGAGATAGCCTCCTAGGGTTGTTAAATTATTTAAACCTTGAAAATTGATAACATTAGTTCCAAAATCTGAACCATTTTCATCTCCAATTTTAAGATTCCCTTGAATTTCAGTAATATGACTTAAACCGTTTAAATTTGTAATTTCACTGTCACCTATCAAAATATTTGTTGGGATTACAGTACAATTAGGATAATCAAGGATAAAGTTATCTATGTCTTCTTGTGTAATTATAGTAACTGTAGTCGTGGGACATTGTCCATACAGATTGATTCCTAGGCATAGAAAGAATAAAAGGAGTAATGATTTTCTCATATTTTTTTTTATAATCTACTACTATTCCTGCAATTTGACTTCTACAAGACTATAAAAAAGGGATAGCGTTACATATCAAGACAGTTAAAAAAGCACAAAGAACTACTGCAAATAAATTTGTGCAAACATGGTATTGTGTTACAAGTGTTTCATTTTTAAATAGTTAAAAACACGAATCTTTTATTTTTTAGATTTTGATACTTGAAGTTTAATGATGATTAATCGTATTAGTAATATAAAAGGCAATCCGTGTAATAGCACATCAAACCAATCTTTTATGGTTATTCCTGTTGCGCCTCCAGCAATCCATTTAAGCTTTCCCCAGATATGAGGTTCTGGAAAAAAAGGTGCCATCCCTAGTGTTAAACAGAGTAAAATAATAAGTCTCCAATTGTTAAGTAGTGCTGCCATGGTTTTCGATATTAGTTTTTCATCAAGATGGCTGAGGCTCTCGAGGGGCCATTATATTTAATACCACTCTCTAGTAAACAAACCTAAAAGTGTTTTGGGTGAGAGGGTAATTTTAAAACGTATTCTTTGGTCATAATTACCTAAGCCTGGTTCCCAACCTAAACTTGAATACATTGGGAAATATAGTTCAAAATAATCTTGTACTAAATTAATGCGTATCCCAGAATCATAGACTGCCTTTGTTCCAGAGTTAGTGTTATGAACTAGTCCAGCATCACCATAGATTAAAATCCAACGCCAAATATTGGTACTTGCATTGATGGTCGTCATCCAGCTATTGGCAAAATCTGGTTCTAGATTAGATTTAAAACCTCCTTCGGCAACAATAAGTTGCTGACTAAACAATCCTGTATCTTCACTACGACCATAATAATCATAATCGAATAAATAATCTGTAGGTCGGTCTAGTGCAAAACTAAAAAAGTCATCACTTTCTTTGGTATCATTAAACAAAAAGGCACCAGCGAATACTCTTATGTTAATTTGTCTATTGCTTTTAAATAGTTTCCTATAATCGAAAGTAAGCGATATTTTACTAAACTTACTGGAGATTTGGTAATCTGCAACACCTCTGTAATAGTTTATTAAATTAGGGTTACTGTATACATAACTAGCATTAAAAACACTGTAGTTAGGATCTTGATCTGGATTGTTTGGATTTGGATCACGATCTACATTTACATTTCGTAAATTGATAAACTGCTTTTCATTATTTCTAATATCCTCATTTCTAAAAGCAAATGTCATAAACGGTGTGAAGCGTCTATAGAACAAACCATCATCATAACTATAATAGTTTCCGGAGATTCCATAGCGCATGTTCCTAAGTTTACCACGATCAAATTGGTTGGTATATTGTACGCTTCCACTACCAATAATAGTTTTGGACTTAAAACCATATTGTGGCTCTAATTTATAATGTATGCCTTTAGGGAGCAATGTTTTGTTGTATAGTTTAATACCTGTGGTAAAGCCGTCGTATAAGTTGTATTTAAATACAGGCATTAAAAATATCTGGTTATACCTGTGGTCTTGCGCATCTTGAAATAACCTAAATTGAATGGGTCTATTAAAAAGGCTACCAAAACGCTTAATGTTATTACGTCTGTTAAACTCAGCAATAAGACCTTCTTGATTTAGTTCTAATTGTTTTAGATCTTTTGCGGGTACTGTAATAATACCAATGCTATCTATAGGTTCACTCCATTTTTTAAATAATAAACTATCTTTTTTATTACTTCCATAGATCGATACAGGCAAGATATTATTTCTCTTATTTAAAATGGTAACATCTAGAGAGTCACCTCTTTTTTTTACCCTCTTTATTTTAAAATCAATCGTACTACGTTTGTGCACATAATCGCCAAAAAACCAATCTACATTAAGTTTGCTGGAGGCTTCAATAGTTTTTTTAAAATCTTGTGGCGAGCTAGGCTTTAACTTGTATTCGGTATAAAACTCTTTAATACTTTGATCTAAGGAGCTATCTGTTAAAAAATCTCTTAAGTACTGCAAGCCTTTACCACCATAATAACTATTGGCTATTTTTTTATTGAATTTGGATAAAGAATCTTTTGGAGTAGCCAGTGGTTGGTGAATATTATTACGCGCCATGTTAAGATACAATAAGGAGTATTGATCATTAAACTCTAGGTCTGAAATATGCGACCATCGTATAATCCAAAAATCACTAAGACTTCCCAATGCTTTTGTATTGGGATAATAGGTGTCTACATATTCAATCAATAAATGAATTTGTAAAGCACCAATAAGCCAAGTATCTTTTCTAGGGTGCAAGAGCAGTGTATTTTCTAAGTAGGCTCTTGACATGGTTTTAAACTGTGTTAAATCATACTCAAAACCATTTGGAAACGGACTCAAGAAATTTGGTAACTGATTTAAACCATATACAGGATTGTTTCTATTGTCTTCATCACTTACAGTAATTTTTTCAAAGGGATAGGCACCTACCTTATCGTCTAAAAAATGAACCACACGATCTATTAAAATTGCCCGCATGGGAGGGGCGACTTTCTCTTTGTAGATATTTGTTTGGACTTCAACTTTGTCTGTAAGAATAGATTCAAAAAAGGTTGTTTTTCCAAGAAACAAGTTCACTTTTACACGTTGATTTCCAAAAAGCGTTACTGTTTTATTTCCTTCTGAAATAGTAGTATCAAGAACATTTAATTCAGAGGTAACTTTAAAGGACTCTGGAAGTGTTAGTTTTATAGTAAAAGTTGAAGCTGCCTGATATAAATCATTAGACTTTTTATGACTATACACTTGCCATGAACCCTTATATACGGCAGGGGATAGATACCAATAGCGCAACTTGTAATTTCCATTGTTGTCTACGCCATAACGAGTAAATTTATCATCAGCAACTTTTATGGTATAGGTAAAATGAATACCGAAAACTTCTCCATCAGCCACTGGTTTAGAAGGAATAACATATAGAAAATCTATTTCTGAACCGCGTTTCCAGTCCAGCGTATTTCCGAAGTCATCAACTACCGTATGTATCGTAGTTCTCCCTCTTTTACTGTCTTTCTCAAAATGAAAGGAACTCACAAAATTTTCTTCAAACCGAATCCCTAAAGGTGTTTTTTTATCACTAAAACTATGGGCCCAATCATGAAAATAGATCGTATCCAATGGCTTTCCCGTCTTATTTTCAAAACGTATTTGTTGTTGTATGTCTAGCGTCTGTGATGTGTCATCTAGGGTAGCATCAATAGTAATGTTGTGCTGAGACCAAAGCGGAAGGCTAACAACAAATAATAGAAAAAATATGTAATAGGCATGCTTCAAAAAGGCTTCACGAATTTAAGGGTCTGATTAGAAGACTGGTTAGAAATATAGTAAATACCATTTGATATATGAGAAACGTTTAGGATTGTAGTGCTTTTATAAACGTTAAAAGTTTCAATTTCTTGTCCAAGTGTGTTGTATATGCTAAAATGAAGTGACTCCCTATCTAGCTGCGGTGTATATAGTGTGAGTGTATTTGAAACCAGGGTGGCTTTTAATGAAAAAGGATGTGCCACGACCTGTTCTGGAGTTTCTAGAATAACAATTTGTTGCGCTGTTTCTAGTTCCATCACGACAGGTAAATGATCACTCATATTGTATAAATTATCTCGTACCTGTTGGTTGTAAATACCACCGCAATTTATATTGTTAATACTGTTGTCATAGCAATTTCCATTATTTCCAATAGCTTTATAGCTGTTTTCTATATACTGTAGGTTAGGATCTGTAGCCATGTTTTGTGACATCATGA
>JBNMOX010000188.1:0-4418 GCA_051275835.1 Patiriisocius sp. | reverse complement strand
CTATCATAAATCTTTGGAAGTTCGGCACCGCTTGCAAACTCTACGTCTACAACAGGTCCAATAATCTGTGCAACTTTTCCTGTAACTTGTGACATTTTAACTGTTTCTTTTTTAGTTATCTACGAGCGCATATTGCACCCTCTTTTTTAACGGTGCAAAGATAGTTTTTTTCTACTGAAATAGTACACCCTAGAAATACTCTTTTTTGATTTATTTTTTCTACTGAAATATTATAAACGTAAAACTTGTTTTATAAATTTCATTAGAAGACAATAAATAAAGGCACTGTAGCTTGATTTAGTGTCCTAAAAACAATCGGAGGGAATACATTTTCCGAAGTGAAAATGACCTCCGAAATACCCGAAAATTATTTAAACTAATGGTTCACAAAAGCCACGAATATTATTTTTAAATAGTTTCAGTATTCGATGCATGAACTCACTTTCTCTAGAGATGACTCTTCCGTCAATTTCTACAATAGGTGTTAACTCACCCATGGTACCAGTTGCAAAAACACCTTCTGCATTTATAAATTCACTTAGTGATAAATCTGCTTCTATTATTTCAATCCTATGTTCTCGGCAAAGATGCATGACAGTATTTCTAGTAATTCCCGGAAGACAAGCATGTCCATAAGGGGTAAATACTTTGCCTTCTTTTACCATAAAGACATTGCTCCCATTTAGTTCTGCCACAAAACCGCGTTCATCTAGCATTAATCCAGCGTCTTTGCCCGCAACATTGGCTTGAATTTTAGCAATAATATTATTGAGTAAATTATTGTGATGTATTTTGCTGTCTAGAAATTGAGGTGCATTTCGTCTTTGGCTGCTGCTTAGTACTGTAATACCACTCGCATTATCATACACTAAAGGCTTCCACTCTGCCAATACAATCAAACAAGATCCATTTTGATTCAATCTAGGATCCATACCACTGGTTATTTTTTCTCCTCGTGTAAGTGTAAGGCGGATGTGTGTATTATCCTGCATGTTATTTGCATCTAGCGTTTGCTTGATGGCTTTGATAATTTCGGCCTTGCTAGGTATATCTGTAAATGCTAATGTTTTGGCACTTTCATGTAAACGCGTTAAATGCTTATCTAAGCATACTATTCCTTCTGGATAGACACGTAAACCTTCCCAAACAGCATCTCCTCCTTGCACAGCGCTATCAAATACAGAGATTTTTGCTTCATGGCGAGGATATAATCGATCTTTAATATATACCTGAATAGTATCGTTTTTGGGGTTGGATTTTTGTAACATTTAATCGTTTTTTAAGATATGATTTTTTAATATTTTATAATGTATTAATGCTTCTTCCAAAACAGCATCTAGTTTAGCTGGCATGGTCTGATTACTTGTTTTTTGAACAGCAAATCCTGTAGATTGATGAACATTACGATACCAATACCGAGCCCAAACACCATCTTCTGAAACACCCCCTTTTTGCCAAGACAACATTTGCTTTGAAAATGGAATACCAAGTAGATTACATAATTTTTCAAGATACCCCTCAGGGTTTTTTAAAAGTTCATCACTATCTATTACTATAGGCGTTTTGCCCTTGCCTTGTAAATAGGTGAAAATTTCTGCGGCTTTTTTTATTCCAATATCATCAATGCTTGGGTTTTCAATTACTTTAGAAAACGAAGCCAGTAATTTTTTAGGGTGTCTAATGAGTATTACATTTTCCCAAGATAGAATATGATCGGGTTTTCTTGAGAGATAATGATGCGCCATACCTTTGATAAAAACATGTTTTTGTGTTGCATCAAAAAGGTCTTGTATTTGAGCAAGTACTCCTGACCTTGTGTGCGGTAATGATGCCAAAATTTCGATATTCCCTGGGTGTGCAACTTGTGCATTTCCCTGTGACAAATAATAGGCATAAAAAGGTTCATCTAATACTTTTATAGTTGGATTTTGCGAGAAACTATACATAAGTGCCGTAGATAAATTTCTAGGGCCAGAAATAAGATTGATAGTTTTCATGATTTAAAAATACCAAAAAATAAAAAAGGGAAGCAATTACTTGCTTCCCTTTTTCTATACAATATTCAAAGTGTTATTCTACAGTAACACTTTTTGCCAAGTTTCTTGGCTGGTCTACATTTCTACCTAGCATTACTGCAATATGATATGATAATAACTGTAATGGTATTGTCGTCACTAAAGGCGTTAATGTTTCTGTGGTTTTAGGGACTTCCATTACATAATCTGCCAATTCTCTTACTGCCGTATCTCCCTCTGTAACTACAGCTATAATTTTTCCTTTTCTCGCTTTAATTTCTTCAATATTACTAACCACTTTACCGTAATGATTACTATTTATGGCAATAACAACAACAGGCATATGCTCATCTATTAAAGCAATAGGACCATGCTTCATCTCTGCTGCAGGGTATCCTTCTGCATGAATATATGATATCTCTTTTAGCTTTAAAGCTCCCTCTAGTGCTACTGGAAAATTATATCCTCTTCCCAAGTACAAGAAGTTCTTAGAGTCTTTAAATACTTTAGCAATTTCTTCAATCTTATCATTGCTTTTTAATGCAGCTGCTACATGTGTTGGTATCATTTCCAACTCACGTAAATGCATCATATAATCTGATTTAGAAATGGTGCCTTTTACATGCGCCAACTTTAAAGCTATCATGGTAAGTACTGTTATTTGTGTTGTAAACGCCTTGGTCGAAGCTACTCCAATTTCTGGACCAGCATGCGTATACGTACCACTATGAGTTTCTCTAGAAATGGTAGATCCCACTACATTGCATATACCATATACAAAAGCTCCTTTTTCTTTGGCAAGCTTAATAGCCGCAAGCGTATCTGCTGTTTCTCCACTTTGAGAAATAGCAATAACTACATCTTTTTCTGTGATAATAGGGTTACGGTATCTAAACTCACTTGCATATTCTACCTCAACAGGAATTCTCGCTAAGTTTTCAAATGTATATTCTGCCACTAATCCTGCATGCCAAGATGTTCCACACGCAACAATGATGATCCTATCTGCATTTACAAATTTAGGAATGTACTCTTCTAATCCTCCTAGTCTTATAATACCTTTATCGGCAAGTAATCTTCCTCGATAGGTATCTTTTATTACAGAGGGTTGCTCGTAAATCTCTTTTAACATAAAGTGTTCATAACCACCTTTTTCTATCTGCTCAATATTTAACTGTAGCTCTTGTACAAAAGGCTTTACCTCTTTATCATCTTTAACTTTTCGAAGATTAATTTCTCTACCACGGCGAATAATTGCCATTTCTTCGTCTTCTAGGTAAATTGCATTGTTTGTGAATTCAATAAATGGAGAGGCATCACTTGCTACAAAAAACTCATCTTCACCGATCCCTATTGCCAAAGGACTTCCTAGTTTTGCAACTACAATCTCGTCTGGCTTATTTTTATCAAATATTGCAATTGCATAAGCACCAACAACTTGATTTAATGCTATTTGAACAGCTTTTCCTAACTTAACATCTTCTTGCTTCTTAATTTCCTCGATAAGGTTGACCAACACTTCTGTATCTGTATCAGATTGAAAAGTATAACCTCTATTTATCAATTCTTTTTTGATAGAATTATAATTCTCTATAATACCATTGTGGATAATAACTAAATCTCCACTATTAGAATAATGTGGATGCGAATTAACATCATTAGGAACACCATGTGTTGCCCAACGTGTATGGCCAATTCCAAGACTACCTTTTTTAGTAATCTCTTCATTTGCTCTTTTTTCAAGATCAACAACTTTCCCTTTTGTTTTTGCTAACTGAATTTCTGTACCATCATACAATGCAATTCCAGCACTATCGTATCCTCTATACTCTAAACGCTTTAAACCGTTAATAATAATCGGATAAGCTTCTCTATGGCCTATATAGCCTACAATTCCACACATAAATTTTAGTTAGATTCAGTATAATAAATTTGTAGCTTTAGTCTTTTCGACTCATCTACAGCTGTATTACCGTATAATACGGTACCCTCATGACTCATAACACTACCAGATGGCACTCGCTCACTGGTGGATGTTGACATACTTTTCACATCTTGAAATGATGGAACTGCTACATTTTGGGACACAATAACACCCAGCCTAACATTCGTAGAATCTTGATGTATTATACTACTTAAGTGATTTGTAATTCTAAGTTTGTAAAAATCCCCACGTCCATCACTATCTCTTTCCAACCTACCTAGGTGTGTTGTATATGCATCTACTTGTTCGTTTTCTCCAGAGCTAGTATCCAAAACATAATCTCTAAGTAGTCTTCCGTTTTCTAAATCATACAATACTAACCTTTCAGGTTCCGTACTTCCTCCAGAAACCGTATTTTTATCTACATAAAAAATAAGGTTAGCTTCATTAATTAGCCATTTATTTTGGCGTATTTCATC
>JBNMOX010000187.1:0-4449 GCA_051275835.1 Patiriisocius sp. | reverse complement strand
AAAAAAAAGCCACGTTATCATTTTTGATTGCGTGGCTTAGGGTGCCTAGGTATTGCGGTTTGGAGATTATTTTTTAAGGGCGTCTCGAATTTCCATTAAAAGATCATTATCGCTTGGTCCAGAAGGCGCTGCGGGTGCTGGAGGTGTCTTCGTTTTATTGTATGCTTTTACTATTAAAAACATAACAAAACCAATAACGACCAGACTAATAATTGTATTAACCCACTCACCCCACATAATTGCGTTTTCTGGTGTGGTAACAACACCTGCGGCATCCTTGATGGCTTCATCTAATACAAATTTCTTGTCAGAAAAATCTGAGCCACCAGAGAAGTGACCAACAATGGGCATTATAATACTACTAACAAATCCTTTAATTACAGCTCCTAAAGCTCCAGCCATGATGAAAGCAACGGCAAAGTCAATAACATTGCCAGTCATAATAAAATTCTTAAATTCTTTTAACATTTTGATGGTTTTAATAAAGTTTATACTTTATAAAGTAATGCAAAAGATTCCATTTTAACAAAACTTTCAGAACGGAGCAGGTTATTTTCTGCAAATAACTCGTTTTATTCGCTGAGACATAGCCGTAAGTATTTCGTAGGATATAGAATCAATGGTGTTTGCCAAGGTTTCGGCAGTCGTTATCTTTCCGAAGATAATTACTTCATCACCTTCTTCACAGTCAATGCCTGTAACATCAACCATAATCATATCCATACATACATTTCCTGTAATAGGTGCCTTTTGACCATGAATGGTTACCCAGCCTACGCCATTTCCAAAGGCTCGAGAAATTCCATCAGCATGACCTATGGGCAAGGTGGCGGTTTTGGTTATTGTTTGAGCAGTAAAAGCTCTATTATAACCCAAAGTGTCGCCTTTTTGAAGGCTGTGAATTTGAGATATGATGGTTTTGAGGGTCGCAACAGGTTTTAATTGTGCTGTTTTTTGAGCATCGTTGGCAAAGCCGTAAAATCCAATACCACTTCGTACCAAATCATATTGCGCTTTTGGGAAGTTTAAAATGCCAGAGGTGTTTAGTGTGTGTAAAAAGGGTTTATATGGGAGTGCAGCTATAATTTCTTCTGAAATTTCCTGAAAAGAAGCTAACTGTTGTAGCGTAAAGGTTCTTTCAGAAGGATCTTCACTAGCAGCTAAATGCGAAAAGATGGAGCGTATTTTAATAGCTTCTGAAATGTGAAAGGTTACTAGTATTTCTGGAATGTCACTTTGGGTAAATCCTAACCTGTTTAGTCCTGTATTGAATTTTAAATGAACGGGATAGTTTTTTTGGTTTAACAATTCAGCATGCTTCACAAATGCCTGAAGGATCTTTTTAGAATACAAATTTGGTTCTAAGCATCTATGAATGATTGTGTCAAAATTTACAGCTTGAGGATGTAACACTAAAATAGGTGTTTCTATACCCGCGTCTCGTAATTGGACCCCTTCTTGTGTATAGGCAACTGCAAAATAGGCCACTCCCAGTTGCGCCAACTCTTTGGCAACTGCAATAGCATCACTACCATAACCAAAGGCCTTTACAACCGCCATAACTTCTGTCCCTTCTTGAAGTTGTGATAGGATGTACCGATAGTTATGACTCAATGCATTGAGATCGATTTCTAAAATAGTTTGCGTAGCTTTTGGCATAATTCTAACCGCACTGGCGGCTACCTCTTTAATGAAAATCTATGTTCTGTGTTATGCTTGTTTCTTTTTTGAAGTAATCTCTTCGGGTTCTTGGACATCCATTTTACGGACTTTTTCCCGCAATCTTGCTTTGTAAAAAGCAGCGCGACTTAGCGGCTCATATTCTTCGGTTTCTCCCAAGAGGACCAAATCATCACTTTGCGATTTTCTAAAGCTATAATGAGCTAAATTACCTGTACGTGGACAAACGGCATGTACCTTGGTTACATATTCTGCAGTAGCCATAAGTGCTGGCATAGGGCCAAAAGGGTTTCCTTTAAAGTCCATATCCAATCCAGCTACAATAACACGTACCCCACGATTGGCAAGGTCATTACACACTTTGACAATTTCATCATCAAAAAATTGAGCTTCGTCAATTCCTACGACATCGCAGTTATCTGCTAAAATAGGAATATTAGCAGCAGCAGGAACCGGGGTAGAACGTATTTGATTTTTATCGTGAGACACTACTTCACCTTCATCATAACGAGTATCTACAGAAGGTTTAAAGATTTCTACTTTTTGACGGGCAAATTGAGCCCGTTTTAAGCGTCTTATAAGTTCTTCAGTTTTACCAGAAAACATAGAGCCACAGATCACTTCGATCCAGCCAAATTGCTCTTTTTGATTTACGGTATTTTCTAAAAACATAGCTCTACATTAGACGAAAACATAAAAGGTTTCCGTTTTACACTTAGGTTCCGTAAATTTATAAAAACAAAACTGAGCATCCAGCATAAACTTTAAATTTATAGCTGAAATTTTAAACACTTATAAAAAGTAATGAAAAAGACACTAGGGCTAGAAATTGAAAAAGTAGCAAAGCAGTTGTTAATGGTCGATGGTAATTTTGATGTAGCGCAGATGAAAGTAGTCATTGGAAGGCTCTATGAAAAATTAATTGTATTAGAACATTTAGAGCCCAAAGCAGACGCATTGCCCACCAAAGAAGAAATAGCTTCTTTAGATTCTAAAAGTTATAGAGAAGAAAATTGGTTTAAAGAGCCAGAGCCAGTACCGCAATCTCAGCACAAAGATGATTTGGTAGAGCCATTAATGGAAAAGATAAAAGACTTGATTGCCCAAATGCCTCCAGAGTCTCAAGAAATTGATGCCATATTGGAAGAGGTTTTACCCTCAAAAAAATACATAAAAAATGACTTAGAGGAGTTTGCGTCCAACTACCAAGAAACACCCACGTTTGAACGAAAAACAACGCTCGTTGAAGAGAAAGCCCCACCAAGTGACGAGATTACACTAGAAAAAAGAGCCCCTGCAAAAGAAGTTGCCCCTCCAGACCAAAGTCAAGCACTTATTAATGACAAGAAAATTTCAGAAAAACCTACTTCTATAAATGACGCTGTTCGTAACCTAGCCATTGGGTTAAATGATCGCATTGCATTTATAAAGCATTTGTTTGAAAACAGTGTCGAAGATTATGAGCGTGTCCTATCACAAATAAATACCTTTGAAAACTATCAAGAAGCCACTCGGTTTTTGACAAATCAGGTCCAGCCCGAGTATCAAAACTGGACAGATAAGGAAGAATATGTAACACGTTTTATGGAAATTGTAGCAAAACGATTTAATTAAAAGACTATGAAAGTTCGTGCCATCACCTATTGGATTGCCACAATTTTAATGTGTGCCCTTTTCTTGTATTCTGCAGGAATGTATTTTACAGAGACCGAAATGGTCAAAGGCTTTTTTGAATCTTTTAAGTACCCAACGTATCTTGTAATACCCTTGGCTATTGCTAAAGTTTTAGGTGTCATTATGGTATTATGGCGCGCAAGTTCATGGCTGACAGAGTGGGCTTATGCGGGTTTCTTTTTTGATGTAGTATTTGCGTTTTTTGCCCATCAAAAAGCGGGAGATGATGTTACATTAACACTGGTCGCGTTGATTTTAATTTTGATTTCTTATTTCTTTTCTAAAGTGGTTAGAGATTAATTTTTTGTGCCAAGACACATGAAACAGGATGTTGTGTCATGATCGTAATATTTTAGAATACACCTTGAAAAAGGCATGTTTCGTGTCTCCTGTAGCGAAGCAGACTTTTTCCTATTTATAATTATGTCAAAACTATACTTAGTACCCACCCCTATTGGAAACTTAAAAGACATCACCTTTCGAGCTATTGAAGTATTGCAAGAAGTAGACTTGATTCTTGCTGAAGATACCAGGACTAGCGGTAAGTTATTAAAGCATTTTGAGATTACTACTCAAATGCATTCCCACCATATGCACAACGAGCATAAAACGACAGATGCTATTGTAGAACGAATTAAAAGCGGACAGACAGTTGCTTTAATTAGTGATGCAGGTACACCAGCCATTAGCGATCCTGGGTTTTTGTTAACACGCGCCTGTGTTGAAGCTGGTATAGAAGTAGATTGCCTGCCTGGTGCTACAGCTTTTGTTCCTGCTCTTGTTAATAGCGGATTGCCTAATGACAAGTTTATATTTGAAGGATTTCTACCCGTAAAAAAAGGACGTCAAACACGTTTTCAGATCCTTGCCGATGAAACACGAACCATGATTTTTTATGAATCACCTCATAAATTGGTAAAAACCTTAGGACATTTTATAGAACATTTTGGATCGGAGCGACCTGTTTCTGTCTCTAGAGAAATCACCAAATTGCACGAAGAAACCATTAGAGGAACTGCCCAAGAAGTATTGGCTCATTTTGAAGCAAAGGCTCCAAAGGGGGAATTAGTTGTAATTGTTGGGGGTAAAAAGTAG
>JBNMOX010000186.1:0-4459 GCA_051275835.1 Patiriisocius sp. | reverse complement strand
TCCGGAAGGTGGGATTTGGATGAGTACACAAAGACCAGAATGGAACGATGCAAATAATGCATTGGTAGGTAACGGTGTCTCCATGGTAACGCTATATTATTTAAGACGCTTTCTAAAATTCTTTGAACAGATTTTTTCTGAAACAACAACCGATACGGTTCAAATATCTTCAGAATTAGCAGATTTTTTCCATGCCGTTACAAATACCTTCAAAGAACATAAAAGCGTGTTGTCTGGACCCATAAATGATGTAGACAGAAAACGGGTATTAGATGGATTAGGCCAAGCAGGTAGCGATTATAGAAATCAAATTTATACCCATGCATTTTCAGGTAGAAAAACAGGTGTATCTATTCATGATATACAAGAATTAGTTACCATAAGTATTGAGTATCTAGAGCATTCAATACGAGCAAACAAACGTTCAGACAATTTGTATCATGCCTATAATTTAATGACAGTTAATCAAGATAATAGTATTTCTCTTTCTTATCTAGATGAAATGTTAGAGGGTCAAGTGGCTGTTTTAAGTTCTGATTATTTGCCGTCTAAAGACGTTTTGGATGTTTTGGACGCATTAAAGAAAAGTGCCCTTTTTAGACCAGATCAATACAGTTATTTATTATATCCAAATAAAGAATTAAAAGGGTTTTTAGCACGCAATACTATTCCTAAAGATTCAGTTTTAAAGTCAGAACTATTACAGCAATTAGTAGCAGATAAGAATATTCAAATTATAGAAAAGGATATTGACGATGTGTATCATTTTAATGGCTATATAAAAAACGCAAATGATTTAAAAGTAGCCTTACAGTCACTTACAGAGCCTGAATATGTGTCTTTGGTTAAGGCGGATATGCATGTAATTCTTCAAGAATTTGAAAACATATTTAATCATAAAGCTTTTACAGGGCGTTCAGGAACCTTTTATGGATATGAAGGATTAGGGTCTATTTATTGGCACATGGTTTCTAAATTACTCTTGGCAACCCAGGAGTGTTGTTTAGCAGCCATTAAGAATAATGAATCTGAAGTTGTAATAGGTAAGTTGCTGGAGCATTATTATGAAATAAATGCAGGGATAGGGATTCATAAATCTCCTTTATTATATGGTGCTTTTCCAACAGACCCGTATTCACATACACCAGGAGGAAAAGGGGCACAACAACCTGGAATGACTGGACAGGTAAAAGAAGATATTTTAAGTAGGTTTGGGGAATTAGGAGTTTTTGTTGGTAAAGGTCAACTCTATTTTAATCCTTGTTTATTACGTAAAAAAGAATTTTTACAAGAAGAAAAAACGTTTAACTACATAAATATTTCAAAAGAAAAACAACACATTCAAGTCCCAACAGATTCCTTGAGTTTTACCTATTGCCAAGTTCCAATAGTTTATACAATTTCAGAAGAAGAAAAGTTAAGCGTACATTTTAAAGATGGTAATACTAAAGTATTTGAAACCCTACGATTAGATACCTTAACAAGTGAAGCGGTTTTTAATCGCTCTGGACAGGTGCTTAAAATACAGGTACATATCAAAAGAGATTATTTAAAATAAAAAAGAGATTGCTATGAGAACATTCAAACACATCCTTTTTTTGTTTTCGGTTGTTATACTTATAGTTGCTTGTAAAAATAATCAGGATAAAGAAAATATACCAAAACAGTTTATGCAACATAAAGTAACAGCTAAAGATATTCTAGGCAACCCTAATTATTTAGCACTGTCCTATGGAGGGTATCGTAAAAAATCTAGAGATATTCAACCAACAATTGATGAGCTTAAAGAGGATATGAAGATTCTTCACGCAATGGATATCAGGGTGTTACGCACCTACAATGTTCGATTAGCACATGCTTCAAATTTGTTAAGAGCTATTGATGAACTAAAAAAAGAAGATCCAGCATTCGAAATGTACGTAATGTTAGGTGCTTGGATAGATTGTAAAAATGCTTGGACAGATCAGCCTGTAAATCACTATGAAGAAAGCGAACATAACGCAGAAGAAATTGACCGTGCAGTCGCTTTAGCAAACCAATATCCCGATATCGTTAAAATAATAGCTGTTGGTAATGAGGCCATGGTAAAATGGGCAGCATCCTATTTTGTGCAACCAGATATTATTTTAAAATGGGTAAACCATTTACAGCAATTAAAACAAGAAGGTACATTGTCTAATGACCTTTGGGTTACTAGTTCAGATAATTTTGCTTCTTGGGGTGGAGGAGAAAATCAGTACCATGTTAAAGATCTAGAAGCGTTAATTAATGCGGTAGACTATCTTTCTATTCACACATATCCCATGCACGATACCCATTATAATCCTGTGTTTTGGGGTGTTTTTGGGGAAGAATTTAAATTGTCTGGTATAGAGAAAGTGAACATAGCAATGAAACGTAGTATTGCATATGCAATGTCTCAGCGAGATAGTGTTGCTAGTTATATGAAGAGCTTGGGAATTAATAAACCAATACATATTGGTGAAACAGGTTGGGCAAGTTTTTCAAATGGTCACTATGGGAATAAAGGGGCTAAGGCAACCGACGAGTATAAATCAGCTATTTTTTATAAAAACATGCGAGAATGGACAAATAAGGATAGCATGGCATGCTTTTATTTTGAAGCTTTTGATGAGCCTTGGAAGGATGCTCAAAACGTTGGTGGGTCTGAAAATCATTTTGGGTTGTTTACTGCAGACGGAAAAGCTAAATATGCCCTATGGGATTTAGTGGATAAAGGAGTATTTAAAGGCTTAACTCGTAATGGCAAACCAATTACTAAAACATATAATGGCAACAAGGAAAATTTATTACTTGAGGTACAATTGCCTCCATTAAAAAGTGAAATTACGCTAAACCATTAAGATGAAATTTTTAACAACATACATATTAATAATTCTAATGCTAACAGCTTGCACAACAAAGCAAAAATTGCAAGTTGAGGTTTTTGAAACTTCAGCTAGTGGAAATAAATTAACGCCTATTACTGATTTTTCAATATTACCATCGAATGACACGATAACTCTATTTCCAAATAAAAAACTACAAACAATTACTGGATTTGGTGGAGCCTTTACTGAATCTTCAGGGTATTTGTTGAATAAATTAAGTAAAAAAAATAGGGATACCATACTACAAGCGTATTTCTCAAAAGAGGGTGCCAACTATTCTTTGACACGAACCCATATGAATTCTTGCGACTTTTCATTATCGCAGTATTCGTATTCGCCTGTTAAAGATGATATGGAACTTGACCATTTTACAATTAAAGATGACAAAGACGATTTAATACCAATGATTAAAGATGCTATGGCAATTTCTGAAGATGGTTTTAAAATATTTGCATCTCCTTGGACTGCTGCGCCTTGGATGAAAGATAACAACGAATGGGTTGGTGGAAAGCTATTGCCAAAATATTATGATACTTGGGCACTGTTTTTTTCAAAATATGTAGATGCTTACAAGTCGGAAGGTATTGATATATGGGGTTTTACTGTAGAAAATGAACCCCACGGAAATGGTGACAACTGGGAAAGTATGCACTTTACACCAGATGAAATGACCAATTTTGTACAGCATCATTTAGGGCCAAAATTAGAAGCAGATGGTCACGGTGATAAAATAATTTTAGGATACGATCAAAATAGAGCTGGCCTAAAAGAATGGGTAGATTCTATGTATGCAACCGAAGCATCTTCAAAATATTTTGATGGTACCGCTATACATTGGTACGAAAGTACTTTTGAAGTTTTCCCAGAAGAATTACAATACGCGCACAATAAAGCACCAAATAAATATTTAATAGAAACAGAAGGTTGTATAGACTCTCAAGTTCCAGCTTGGAAAGATGATGCATGGTATTGGAGTAAAGAAGCCACAGATTGGGGATGGGATTGGGCTGCAGAAGATGAAAAGTATTTACACCCAAAATACGCGCCTGTAAATCGATATGCAAGAGATATTATTGGTTGCCTCAACAATTGGGTTGATGGTTGGGTAGATTGGAATATGGTACTCGATCGCCAAGGGGGACCAAACTGGTTTAAAAACTGGTGTGCTGCCCCCATAATAGTAGACCCAGATGCAGACGAAGTTTACTTTACGCCTTTGTATTATACCATGGCTCATTTCAGTAAATATATGAGGCCTGGTGCTGTAGTTTTTGAAGTAGTAAACACAGATAAAGACCTACAAGTTGCCGCAGCAAAAAATCCTGATGGTTCTATTGCTGTAGTTCTTTTTAATGAAGGTAAAACACCAAAACTTTTTAATTTAGTTTTAAATGAACAAACAGTTACTATCAATATAAATGCACAAGCCTTGCAAACTGTAATGGTAACAATAAACAACTAAAACCAAAAATTATGTCAAACACAAATGCGTCCTCAAAGGTGCCAATGGGTCAAAAAATAGCCTTTGGGTTAGGCATGTTAGCGAACCAAATGTTTCCTGCTGCTTT
>JBNMOX010000185.1:0-4530 GCA_051275835.1 Patiriisocius sp. | reverse complement strand
TAAACTGAATGGTTCTAATGTATTCAGGTTCAGGGGTTTCTTTTGCTTGTGAGATGCCTGCTGAAATTTGAAATAAAAAAAGGAATAGCGTTAAAGAAAATGCGCGCATGGTTTGTGTTTAATGTGTGCTAAATATAAACAAATTTTGTGCCTTAATATTGTTTAACATTTACCAAGATTACTTTAGACATAAAATTATCCTAATTACTTGTAAAATTACTCTTTTAATTCTTAAATTTGCAATCCCTAAAAAGGTCTAAGAAACTTAGCGGCTTTTTAGGTAAATAAAAGACAATTTTAACACGACTATCCTATGTCCAAAGACATTAAGATTAAAAAAGGTCTTACCATTCGCCTTAAGGGTGAAGCGGATAAAACACTTTCCAACGCACCGCGTTCACGCACATTTGCTATACGACCTTCAGATTTTCATCTGTTTACCCCAAAGTTGGTAAAAAAAGAGGGTGAAAAAATTCAAGCTGGAGAAACTTTATTTTACAGTAAAGAAAACGAAGCAATTAAATTTTCATCACCAGTAAGTGGAACACTTACTGCTATAGAAAGAGGTGCCAAACGTGTGATTACCAAATTAACAATTGAGGGTGATCAGCAAGATACGTTTAAAGATTATGGCGTAAAATCTCCAGAGAGTCTTTCTTCAGAAGAAATTAAAAAGCATTTGCTTGCTTCAGGTTGTTGGCCTTTTGTAAAACAACGTCCTTATGATGTCATTGCAAACCCAGAGAGTACCCCTAAAGCAATTTTTGTTTCAGGTTTAAGTACGGGTCCTTTGGCTGCAGATCTTGATTTTGTATTACAAGGCAAAGAGAAGGAACTACAAGCTGCTCTTACTGCATTGAGTAAATTAACAGAAGGTGCTTTACATCTCACAGTTGGTAAAGATGGAATGTCTCCACTGGCAGGAATGAATCATGTTGTTTTGCATAAAGCAAACGCATTGCATCCTGCAGGAAATGTTGGAACACAAATAAATAAAATAGACCCAGTCAATAAAGGAGAAACTGTTTGGACAGTAGCTGCTCAAGATTTGGTTATTATTGGCGAGTTGTTTTTGACAGGAAAATATAATGCAGAGCGGATTGTAGCTTTGGCAGGTTCTTCGGTAAAAGCACCAAAATACTACAGAACAAGAATTGCTAGTGAAGTAGCTACCATGGTCTACGATTCTGGATTAAATGAGGAAAATATACGCGTGATTAGTGGGGGTGTATTAAGTGGAGATACTATCTCTCCTAAACAGCACTTAGGTTTTTATCATAACGCTATAACTGTCATCCCTGAGGGAGATGATTATGAATTCTTTGGTTGGAACAAGCCTGTGTTTAATAAAATTTCACCTTCAAGAGCATTAACTTTTTCTTGGATGCAACCTAATAAAGAGTATGCATTAAACACCAATACCAATGGTGAGCATCGTGCTTTTGTGGTAACAGGGAATTATGAAGAAGTATTTCCACTAGATATTTATCCTTTACAAATCTTAAAGGCTTGTTTGGTGAAAGATCTAGATGCAATGGAAGCTTTAGGAATGTATGAAATAGCGCCAGAAGATTTTGCTTTAACAGAATTTGTTTGTGTGTCTAAACAACCACATCAAAAGATTATTAGAGAAGGATTGGACTTAATGTATAAAGAAATAGGATAAGTTATGGGTTTAAAACAGAATTTACATACCTTAAAAATGAAGTACAAAGGGACTAAAATGGCTCCTGCGTTTAACGCAATCCATACCTTTTTGTACTTGCCTAATGATACCACTCACAATGGTACTCACATTAAGGCAGCAGATGATTTAAAGCGTACAATGAACATGGTAATCATGTCTTTAGTGCCTTGTTTATTATTCGGAATATTTAATGCAGGATATCAATTTAATGTACAAACGGGTGCTGTGACAAAAGCATTGGGCTTTTTTAGTACAGAATTTTGGAATTTCTCAAATTTCACTATTGGTGCCTGGAAAGTATTGCCGCTTGTTATTGTGTCTTACGGTGTAGGACTTCTTGTAGAATTTATTTTTGCTGTTATCAAGGGGCATGAAGTAGAAGAAGGTTACTTAGTAACAGGTATGTTAGTGCCTTTAATTGTTCCTGTAGATATTCCACTATGGATGTTATCTGTCGCAGTTGTATTTGGGGTAGTGATAGGAAAAGAAGTATTTGGGGGTACCGGAATGAATATCTTGAATCCAGCCTTAACCATTAGAGCCTTTTTGTTCTTTGCATATCCAACCTGGATGTCTGGAGATAAAGTATGGGTTACTGGTGCAGTAGATACTGTAGGGCAGCCGGATGCAATTTCTGGAGAAACAATTTTAGGAAGTTTGGCGCAAAATAATGGCTTTGGAGATTGGAGTATGATGGATCAATTTTTAGGATTTATTCCTGGATCTGTTGGAGAGACTTCAAAACTATTGATTATTGTTGGTGCCCTTATTTTAATTCTTTCTAAGATTGGAAGTTGGAGGATTATTTTCAGCACACTAGTAGGTGCATTGTCTATGGGACTCATATTTAATGGTGTTGTAAACGCAGGATGGGTTACAGAGAGTTCTAAGTTCTTTGGCTTGATGAGTGTAGACTTCTGGCAGCATTTATTTATTGGTAGTATCTTATTTGGTGCTGTATATATGGCAACAGATCCAGTTACAGCCTCACAAACAAACAAAGGGAAATGGATTTATGGTTTCTTAATTGGATTTATATCCATCATGATACGTGTATTTAATCCGGCCTATCCGGAAGGAGTTTTCTTGGCTATTCTATTGATGAATGTATTTGCTCCAACCATAGATCACTATGTATTGGAAGGGAATATTAAGAAAAGAGCAAAACGTTTAAAACTTAAAACAGCTTAATTATGGCAGTTAATAAAGATAAAAACAGTTACACAATCATCTTTGCCATTATTATGGTATTGGTGGTGGGTACACTTTTAGCAGGCTTTGCTACTGGGTTAAAACCTATGATTAAAGCAAATGAGAAGTTTGAAAAGCAACAAAACATCCTATACGCTATGGGAGTGAACGAGAACGAAGGCAAAGGAGATGTTGTCTTTATACCTACGGACAGAGTTGAAGATGAATTTAATGCTTACATCAAACAACAGCTTGTTATTGAAGGAGCGGTTGCTTCAGAAAATGATAAAGCGTATCTAATTGATGTTAAAAAGGAAGGTACAAAGGCAAAGAAAGCTGGATATGTAAGAAAGCTTCCTTTGTTTATTGGCGAGAAGGATGGAAAAAAAGTATACATCATGCCGGTTCGTGGGAAAGGACTTTGGGATGCTATCTGGGGCTTTATCTCTGTAGATGAAACTATGACAGTGCAAGGTGCTTATTTTGACCATAAAGGAGAAACGCCAGGTTTGGGTGGAGAAATCAAGCAACGTTACTTTATGGACGATTTTATAGGAGAAAAACTTATTGATGGTACTACCTATATGGGGATTAAAGTTGCTAAAGGAAATAACGACCCTAAAAACTTGATCAAAAACGATTATGAAGTTGATGCATTAGCAGGAGCCACAATTACAGGTGACGGTGTGTCTGCTATGTTGAAAAAGGACATCGCGATGTATTTACCTTACTTTAAAACTTTAAACAACTAAGAAGATGGGATTACTTTCAAAAAAAGACCAACGGTTAATCTTAGATCCGTTAGCTGACGACAACCCAATTACGATACAAGTATTAGGTATTTGTTCTGCCTTAGCAATTACAGCTCAGTTAAAGCCATCTATAGTAATGGCGGTATCTGTAATTTTTGTACTAGGATTAGGAAACGTAGTAATTTCTTTACTGCGTAATGTTATTCCATCAAAAATTAGAATTATAGTTCAACTTATTGTGGTGGCAACACTCGTAATTATCGTGGATCAAGTGTTAAAAGCATTTGCCTATAGTTTGAGTAAGGAACTTTCGGTGTTTATTGGGTTGATTATTACCAACTGTATCATTATGGGACGTTTTGAAGCTTTTGCTTTGGCTAACAGCCCGTGGAAATCTTTTTTGGATGGCGTAGGAAATGCTTTAGGATATGGAGTGATTTTAATCATTGTAGGATTCTTTAGAGAGTTATTAGGATCTGGAACCTTATTTGGTTTTAAAGTATTGGGTGATTCTGTAGAAAAAACAGGATTGTACGCAATAGGATATGAAAATAATGGCTTTATGGTATTGCCTCCAATGGCATTGATTGTCGTAGGTATTATTATCTGGGTACAACGTAGTCGTAATAAAGCATTAATAGAAGAAAACTAATAGTGTTAAACGAATAGTCACTAGTAAAAAATAAAATTTAGAACATATGTTAGAGCATATAGAATTATTTTTCAAATCAATCTTCGTAGATAACATGGTATTTGCATACTTCTTGGGTATGTGTTCTTACCTAGCAGTATCAAAGAAGGTAAGTACCGCAGTAGGTCTTGGAGCCGCTGTAATCTTTGTATTAACGGTAACAGTGCCTTTAAATTGGTTTCTGGATCAATATATCCTGCAACCAGGTG
>JBNMOX010000184.1:0-4544 GCA_051275835.1 Patiriisocius sp. | reverse complement strand
ATACAAATGCATCTCCATGACCTAACAGTCCAGCCATTGCATAGCCTCCATCCCAATTTTTGGCAGATTTTCTTAATATTTTTTCGAGATTTAAATTTTCAATAATATGTGCAGAAGCCTCCATCTTGGAAAGGCCTTTCTTTTTGGCTTGTTTGTACAATCTGGCAACACCTTGGTCTAAAAAGTGACCGATTTTTTCCATTACCGTAATGGTATCTGCTTTTTCTTTAGGATGCATCCCCAAATCAATCAAGTTCTGGAATAACTCTGTAGTGTTCGTCATGTTAAAATTTCCCGCAATAATAAGATTACGGTGCATCCAATTATTCTGTCTTAGAAAAGGGTGTACCGCCTCTACACTATTCCCTCCAAAGGTTCCATAACGCACATGACCCAACATAAGTTCACCTATATATGGGATCTCTTTTTTCTGAGCGGCAACATCGTCTTTAAGGTCTGGGTTTTTTTCAAACTCATCATTAATACGATTGTTAATTTGAGCAAAAATATCTTGAATGGGTTGTGATTTATTAGAGCGCACTCTACTAATATATCGTTCTCCAGGAGTAGGATCTAATTTAATACTTGCAAATCCAGCACCGTCTTGACCACGGTTGTGCTGTTTCTCCATCATTAAATACATTTTGTTCACTCCGTAAAAGGCAGTTCCATATTTCTCTTTGTAATATTCCAAGGGTTTCAATAGGCGTACCAGTGCAATTCCGCATTCGTGTTTTAAAGCGTCACTCATATTAATTTCCCGCGGAGGCGGGAATCGTATTAAAGATTAATAATCTTATATAAATCAAAAACGCCCCAAAATTTGGGGCGCAGTATTATGATAACTCTATTTCGTATTGTGTTAAGCTCTTGAATTGGTGCAAGCGCTTGTCTACTTCTTCTTTGGTGAGGTTTTGCATTCGCTCTGTGCCAAATTTTTCTACACAAAAGGAGGCCAAACAAGAACCATAAATAATGGCTCTTTTCATGTTTTCAAAACTATAATCACCTGTTTTTGCTAAATATCCTGTAAACCCTCCAGCAAATGTATCTCCTGCCCCAGTTGGATCAAAAACTTCTGCCAGTGGTAAAGCTGGCGCAAAGAACATTTCATTTTTATGAAAAATTAATGCTCCGTGTTCACCTTTTTTAATTACTACATATTTTGGACCCATTTCCATGATCTTTTTTGAAGCATTCACTAAAGAGTATTCTCCAGATAATTGCCTTGCTTCTTCATCATTAATGGTAATAACGTCTACTTTAGCAATTACCTTTTTAAGATCATCTAAAGCAATATCCATCCAAAAATTCATGGTATCTAAAACCACCATTTTTGGATTGTTCATTTGTTCTATGACGCCCATTTGCACCATAGGGTGCAAGTTTCCTAGCATCACCACTTCTGCATCTTTATAAGCTTCTGGAACTACTGGGTTAAACGTTTCTAGCACATTAAGTTCTGTGGCTAACGTATCTCTAGTATTCATATCGTTATGATACTTTCCACTCCAGAAAAAGGTTTTACCCTCTTTTACAATCTCAAGGCCTTCTACATTCATGCCCCTACGTTCTAGCATATCGATATCTGCTTGTGGAAAATCTCCTCCAACTACAGACACAATTGCGCCATCTGTATCAAATTGAGAGGCAGAAAGTCCTATATAGGTTGCTGCTCCTCCTAATATTTTATCGGTTTTCCCAAAAGGAGTTTCTATAGCATCAAATGCAACGGTTCCTACAATAACTAGTTTACTCATATGTTTTGCCTCACTTTAAATGAGATGTTTTTTAATATATACTGCTACATAATGTCTATATATTAGTGCTAAAATAATAAGGAGCAAAGATAGGGTTTTTGTTTATTAGCAGAAACATAAAAAGCCAACACAAATTAAATTTGCGTTGGCTTTTCTCAATTGGAAAGTATATGTGTTGTTATTTTTGGATTACAATATATGAAAACGTATCAAAAAGGTTGTCAAATCCTCCATTTGGGTCATAAAGTGTTTTTTCTTCCCCATTAATAGAAACATTAATCTCTTGGGTATTTGGTTCAAAAGTTCTAATAATATTTACTCGTAACGTATCATTGCTACCATTTGAATAACGTATAAAATTATAAACAGTTTCATTTATAGTTTCGTTTGAGCCATCTTCATTATTATTACTTGTGCCAATATAATAAGACCTATATTCTTCTTCACAATTCCCAAAACATGATGGTCCAAAAAGTATGGAACCACTTTCTATAGATTGACTTGTAATTCTGCCCATAGGCTCCCAAGTAAGTTCATTATTATTAGGTACCACAAGCTCGCCATTTTCAAGAATTAAATTTCTTGATATTTCCATCTCATTATTCACAGGAGAACTGCCATTTGCATGTAAAACCTCAAAACTAAGGTTTAGTGGTATGGGTAAAAAATTTGTTTCTGGGTCAGAATCACTTGTACATGCTCCAAATAAAGAAACTATGAATATAAAAGTTATAAAGCTTCTCATAACATTATTTATTTTTAATTAATTTTTTTATAATTACTGTATCGTGAGTCCTTAATTTGAACATATATATACCATTTTCCCAAGTAGATACATCTATAGAAAATGAAGAATCTATAGCATTATAGGCATGTGTTCTTTCTCCATAAATATTAAAAACCTCTAGGTTAAAAAGAAATGAATTATCTAGATGTAAGGTAGTTGTCAAATTTGCTGGATTTGGATATAAATAAATCCTGGCTGCTAACTCGTTAAGATTTGAATTATCCCTATCATTATTACCTCCATTATCTAAACATGGAGGATCTCCATTTTGCGGATAATGATGTACAACTTGTAAGTTGTTATTTGTAACTTGAGTACAGTGATTTCCAATTTGTACCATAATAGAAGAAACATTAGTGCTGTGAGCGTTTATTATAACATCAACACTATGTGTATTTTGTCCAGAAATGATAGTAGCATTATTTACACTCCAATAATATGTTGCGCCACTTATACTTGGAATACTATAGGTGTATTCCATACTTGGACATGCCGTTATTGAACCATACATTTCTACTTCATTACTACCACTTATTTCTTTAGTTTCTTTTTTGTTACCGCAATTGGTAATTAAATTAATTAAACCCCCATTCGCATTGGTTGCTTGCACTGATACGGTATTGGTGCCTTGACCTGATACTATGGTAAAGTTTGAACTGGTACTCCAAGTATATGTAGAAACATTTTGTAAAGTATTTGCAGAATATGTTTCAATATCACCATCACAGATATAATCCTTGCCATTAATAGTTAAAGCGGGATGGGATGGATTCAAATCATTTGCATAGTAGAGCATTCTACCTATTTGCAAAGGGGAAAACAGGCTTAAACAATTAGTAAATGATTGGCTCATCATATTAGTAGCATCAGGAGTCCAAATGTCTCCCCAATTGTCTGTAAAGGACTCTGAATACATACAATTTGACACATTAACGTTAGGGCCCAAAGTTATTAATCTTGGGTCAGCAGCAGTATCACATAAAAAATCACCATTAACGTCACATTTTTTTTCACCAAAAGTGCTTATACAAGAAAACTCTTGAGTTTTAGTTCTACTTACAGATTCTTGATGACAATCACCACAACCTCCATTATCTGTATGATTTGTAGACCTACCAAAATGATGTGTATGAGACAACCCTAGTGTATGCCCAATCTCATGAGCTAGAATGCTAAATTTTTCACCATTAGTTAAACCTACATCTCTAATAGCACAGGAATAGCTATTAGGCTCGTCTGGAAAATTAGCTCTACCACCCCATGAAGGATTAGACCCATCACCACTATTCACAAAATGAATATTCATGGCATTTGCTAACCTATTTGATGATGTAAACGTATCAAAATTAGCATCTGCAAAATTAGTATAATTACTATTATTTATTTCTGTAATATCACATAACAAATAAAACTGTATTGTTGTTGGCAACATTCTAGTGTTTAAGCCATCTATAATTTGCTGTACTTCGGTTTCTGTTACATTACCTGTTCCATTGTTTTCTCTATAAATCCAGGCCTTTACGGGTATTTCTTTAATAGTTACTCCAAAACCACCGTTTCTATTTATTCTGTTTTCTGTACCAATATACTTACCATAGGTGTCAAGATTATCCAAATAATCTCTTGGCATATCAAAACCATTTTCATTTAAAATATCTATCAGTGCTTCACTGTTAAGAAAAAACGGATCTTCTAAGTAAGCGCCTTCTCTTGGGGTTGAATTACACTCAAAATAATTTCGTTCATCATTTTGTTCTTGTGCTGACATAAGAAAGGTTGCAAAAAATACAAACAAAACTGTTTTTATTTTAATAAATAATGAAGGGGGGGGGTAGTAACTTTTTTCATAATAAAAATTGAGATTTAATTATGGGGTGTTTAAGCTAATATAATGATTTATTGTGAATAAATATGTTAATACAAAGCTATCCATATACAGGCGAGTTACCTTAGTAAAACTACTATGTCTTTATTCATGGTAAAAAACTAGTATCTTA
>JBNMOX010000183.1:0-4549 GCA_051275835.1 Patiriisocius sp. | reverse complement strand
TTCTAGGCTCATTTCTGAAATTTTAAGACCGACAAATGTAATGATATTGTCTATTTGACACCTATGAAATTAACATTCATATAAATAATTCACACTCTACACTTGTAGAGTTAAAACTTTATAACTACATTTGTAGAGCAAAATCTAAAACGGTGTATATGTCACTTACCAATGCTGAAGAAACACTCATGGAAATTATCTGGAATAAGAACCGTGCTTTTATGAAAGATATCATAGAAGCTTATCCAGAACCAAAACCCGCTACAACAACTATTGCAACCTTATTAAAGCGTATGCAAGATAAAGATTTTGTAGACTACAAGCAGTTTGGTCGCGCTAGAGAATACTTTCCTTTGGTACAGAAAAAAGATTATTTCTCTAAACATGTACACGGATTAATTAAGGATTTTTTCAATAATAGCCCAGCGCAGTTCGCTTCATTTTTTACAGAAGAAACAAACTTGACCAAAACACAATTAGAAGAATTGCAAGGAATTATTAATAAGCAAATTAAAAAGAAGAAATAATGGAACTATATATCTTAAAGTCGGCAGCCTGCCTAGCTATTTTCTTTGTGTTCTATAAAGCATTTCTTGAAAACGCTTCGTTTCATAAGTTTAAAAGAGGGTATCTTTTAGGGGGTTTAATCGCTTCATTTGCTATCCCGTTTATCACGTTCACTAGGTATGTAGAGACTGCTAAAACGAACCTCACTCCCATTTTTACAAGCACAATAGAAAACGTTCCCGTTGAAACAGTTGTTGAAACTTCATTTAATTATACAATCCTTATTTGGTTTATCTACGGTGTAGGAGTTTTGTTTTTTACAGCACGTTTCATTAGAAACCTGTTAACCATTAACTCAAATATTAGAAATAACTCCAAAGAAAAACACGGAAAATTCATACATATCCTACTCAAGGAATTTGTAGCACCACACACCTTCTTTAATAATATATTTTTTTACAAAATCGCCTATAATTCAGGGAACATACCTCAAGAAGTTATCTGGCACGAAGAAACCCATGCTGCTCAAAAACACAGCTTAGACATACTACTAATTGAAATACTCCAAGTAGTTTTCTGGTTCAATCCTTTTCTATATGTGTTTAAAAACTCCATCAAACTCAATCACGAATTTCTGGCGGATAGTGCTGTAATAAAACGCCAGCAAGATGCAACTAGCTATCAAAAAATACTACTCGATTATACAAGTATAGCTACATCGCCTTCTATGGCAAATGCTATTAATTATTCATCCATCAAAAAACGTTTTACTGTTATGAAAACACACACATCAAGAAAAGCATCGTTATTTAAAGTAGTATTAGTCTTACCCCTTTTATGCGCAATAATATTTGGCTTTAGCACTACGCAAACAATTGAAAAAAAGTCCCCTTTAGAAGAAGTTATTTCTGAAAATTCATTGGTAGCTATGCAATTGCGAGAAGATATTCAAATTGATTCTACAAAGTTAACAGCAAAGAAGGAATTTAATAAGACGAATCCAAAAACACCATCAGTATTCGAGGAAACTACATTTAAATTCAATACACCACGAAATGTAAACGGAGAGGCTACTTCTTTAAAAAATCCCTACATTATAAACACATCAAATAGCAAAGTATTCTATAAAAGATCCTATTCTACAAACCCTTCAGGAATGAATAATGATCGAGACAAAAAATACAATCAACGTCTCTCGTTTTATTTTGAAAACGATGCTATTTTTATGGACGGAGAACTAGTAGCCATAAATTCGTTTGTCGATGTTTTAGATAAAAAAACTTCTACATGGAAGAAAAAAGATTTCAAACTTTATGGGCTAAGTGTTCAATTAAAAAATGTATCCGAGGAATTTATAACGAAGCTAAACAAGGTCTATCTCAAAAGTGAATTGGCTAAAAAATCATCTAGTGAAAATCCAAAATTAATAGGTGTTACCTATGCTCCATCAGGGCCATCTGACACTAATTCATTTGGCAGATTCTCTGATAATTTACACCCTACGCAATCACCCTCGCTACTCAACAGAACGGAAAATGGCGCCATCGAAGTTAAAGATCTTAGCCGCACTATTAATATGCAAAACGCAATGAATCGAGCGCATCGTTCTACCACGAGCACCATGAACAAAGAAGCGTACGCTAAAGAGTATATGGAAGGAGCTAAACGTAATAATAAAAAAGCTTTTGTTCTTCAAATTGAACATAGTAAAATTAGGTTTAATGGAATTTCGGTTTCATTAGATCGCTTCGCTGAAACTGTCGATATCTACACAAGAGATTGGGAAGAAACTGATTATACAGCCGCGTATCCTTCAGTATTAATTGCGAGTACACCTGCAACGTATTTAGACAAAGTGAATACCGAATTTAGAAAAACACTTTTCTCTAAAGAAAATGGAGGAATGAGCATCGTACCGCCACCACCTCCACCAATAGTGAAAAAAGGAGAGGTATCAAATATTCCACCTCCTCCACCTTCAAAATCTTTATTTAAGGGACGTGTATTAACAGAATTGCCTCCGTTTGAAAAAAACATGGGGTTTTATTACAGAAACAAATTAATACCTAGAGAGGATGCAATGAAATTAATTCAAAATAATGATAATATCAGATTTGGAATTAGTGAGGGTAGTAATGATAGAACAATCATTACGCTACTTGATAAAAATGAGTTGCCGCCACCGCCACCTTCACCAATTGTAAAAAAAGGAGATAAATCAAATATTCAGCCACCGCCACCTAAAAACCCATTAGACCATATTATAGAAATGGCTAAAAAAGGAGCAATTTTTTACTATGAAGACTCAGAAGTAACGAGTGATCGCGCCATCGATTTGATTAAAAACAATAAAAACCTCAACATCAATACCCGAAAAAACGATGATATGACTACCGTACATTTATCTAAAAAATAAACGAGAGCTAATTCAAAATCAAAACATTTTTTTTTAAAAAAAAAGAGAGTATATCCAGGACTAAAATAGACGGGTCTACCGTGTTAATGTAAAAACAGAAAAACTATAATACACCATAGATTAATATCACAACATAGTGGCCTGCAAGGATTGAACCAGATACAATCCTTGTAGGCTTTTTAAATTTTGTGCTGTTTTAGTGTAACAAATCACCATAACTAGCGTTCTAACTATCTCATTCATCTTTCAAAATCAAGCCCTTATGCTTCAACGCTTTTTTATTTTCTGCTCAGGTGCAGACACTCAGATCTTAAATGAATGTTCTCCAGGAGAGCAAACAAAATATGCAGGTATTGGCGCTACCGTTTTCTTTACAGCAATTATGGCAACCATTGCTGGATCTTATGCGCTATATACAGTTTTTGACAATGCCCTTACTGCCATCTTCTTTGGTCTTATTTGGGGATTACTCATTTTTAATTTGGACCGGTTTATTGTTTCTACAATTAAAAAACGTCATGATTTTTTTGCTGAAATAATACAGGCATCGCCCAGAATCCTGTTGGCTATTATTATTGCCATTGTAATTTCGAAACCACTTGAACTCAAAATTTTTGAAAAGGAAATCAATCAAGTACTCCTAGAAGAAAAAAACCAAATGACTTTAGATAATAAAGAGCAGCTGGCACTGCAATTCAATCCGCAGCAAGAAGCAATTATTGCTGAAATATCTTCGCTTAAAAAAGAAATTACAGACAAAGAAATTGCCGTAAATGCGCTATACGACACCTACATTTCTGAAGCCGAAGGAACTTCAGGAACAGAAAAACTAGGCAAAGGACCTGTATACAAAGAAAAGAGAGAGAAGCATGATGCAGAATTAGCGGTATTTCAAACACTTAAAACAAGTAACAACGAGAAAATTAGAGTACTAGAAACACAATCGAGTGCCCTTGGAGCAGCTTATGCAGATAAAGTATTAGAAACCCAACCTGTTATTGAGGGTTTTGATGGTTTAATGGCGCGCGTAGAGGCCTTAAACAAATTACCATGGTTACCCTCCTTCTTTATTTTCTTATTGTTTTTGGCCATAGAAACCTCCCCTATCATTGCCAAACTATTATCCCCTAAAGGTCCCTATGATTATAAATTAGCCACCCAAGAAGGAGCTATTAAGTCTTGGGCTGAACAACAAAAAACCCAGCGCGATATTGTAGCAGCTACAGAAAAAGAAATCAATCATAAAGTGTATGGAGATCTTGCAGACGAGCAAGAACTGTATGACTTTAAGCGCAAAAAAGCAAAAGAGTTAATGGAACAACAAGCCATTGCTTTTTATGAAAGACAAAAGAGTATTCTATAGTTTTTAACAAAATTAAAATCCTGCTTGTCGTTATTTTAAATAGTATAATTTACTAGATTTGTTCGTCTAAGGCTTTCATATCCATGCGTACAATTTCTAACTCAGAAGCAATATCTATTGCCCATAATTTATATACAATTACTGGTGCAGTCACAAGACTTCCTGGTGACGAAGATTTTAATTTTAAAATCACAACGGAATCTAATAAAGTATATCTTCTTAAAATTTCTGCAGCAGATCAACAAGAAGAAATACTAAAATTT
>JBNMOX010000182.1:0-4551 GCA_051275835.1 Patiriisocius sp. | reverse complement strand
CGAAGAAGAAGAGCCTGTAGACCTGGCAACCGTTTCTAAGGCCCTCAAAGCCATAGATACAGACATGGCCACTACCGATGCCACCATAGCCGATTACTGTAAGCAATTAGACATAGACACGCCTTTTTAATGGAGATATTAGATTACATATTATTAGGGCACGCCCCAAAGGGTCAGGCTATCACTACTCGCTATCCCGATAAAAATCGGGATGAGCTCACACAAATCGAGCAAAAGCGTCAGCTTTTTCGAAGATTCGCGAACTCCATTAACAAATATACTTTGCGTGAGCAAACCGTTCTATCCTTCGTGCAACTATGATTACCGCAACAACACATATCATAACCGAAAAGCAGCTCGTACCCGAATTACGATTCAAAGAGTTTTCAGGAGAATGGGATGAAATATTATTGGATGATTTTGCTCAAAGAGGTTCGGGTCATACACCAAGTAAGAGTCATCCTGAATATTATAATGGTAGTATTAATTGGATTTCATTAACAGATTCTAAAAGGTTGGATAAAGGATTTATCGATGAAACAAATACCAAAATTACTCAGGAAGGAATTGATAATTCTTCTGCTGTTCTTCATCCAGCAGGAACAGTTTTACTTTCACGAGATGCTGGTGTAGGTAAGAGTGCAGTAATGAAACACTCAATGGCAGTAAGCCAACATTTTATTGTTTGGAAAAGTGTAGAAGGTAAATCTTCAAATTGGTTTCTTTATAATTGGCTTCAAATAATGAAGCCTCATTTTGAGTTGATTGCGGTAGGTAATACTATTAAAACAATAGGATTGCCATACTTTAAAAAATTGAAAATAGTAAATCCAACCCTCCCCGAACAACAAAAAATAGCTTCCTTTTTAAGTGCGGTAGATGAAAAAATACAGCAGCTCACCAAAAAGAAGGCATTGTTGGAACAATACAAAAAAGGCGTAATGCAACAACTCTTCTCTGGCCAGCTTCGCTTCAAAGACGAAAACGGAAAGGATTACCCAGATTGGAAACCTAGAAAAATGAGTGAAGTATTATTTGAACATAAATTAAATAGCACAGGAAAAGAGGAAGTTTTTTCAGTATCAGTCCATAAAGGTTTAGTGAATCAAGTAGAGCATTTAGGTAGAGTATTTGCAGCAAAAAACACTAATAATTATAATCTTGTTCAGCCTGATGATATTGTCTATACGAAAAGCCCAACTGGTAGTTTTCCACTTGGAATAATAAAACAAAGTAAGATTGATAAAAATGTAATAGTATCACCGTTGTATGGAATTTTCACACCTGAAACAGAGGGCCTAGGATATATGTTTAATGTGTTTTTCGAATCTCCAATTAACGTTAAAAATTATCTAGCATCTATTATTCAGAAAGGGGCAAAGAATACTATCAATATTACGAATACTACTTTCTTATCTAAGAAAATGAAATTGCCTGTTTCCAAAGAAGAACAAAATAGAATAGGTGATTTCTTGAAAGAAATTGATACTAAAATATCAATAACAAAAAATCAAATAACCCAAACCCAAACCTTTAAAAAAGGGCTGTTGCAGCAAATGTTTGTTTAAGATATGGAAAGAGAAAAAACTATAGAAGGTAAGATTACTACCTTAATTGCTAGTAGCAATAATACTACATTTAGTGACACACTCTTTACGGAATCTATAGATGTTCCATTTAAACCTGACACAAAACATTCACAGCTGATTTATGATGAAGCTACTGGAGGTCTTCCGATACTTAAGGGTTACAGCTTGACCTTTAATGATTGCACGTTCGATGAGAATGTGAATATGTCAAGTGACAATAATAAGACTTGTATTTTGACATTTGTCAATTGCATTTTTGAAAAAGATGTATTAGCAGAAGACGCAGTTATGGATGGTAAAGTACGTTTTAGAAACTGTACTTTTAAAGGTAAAGTCAATTTTAGAAACACAACGTTTAATAATCTACTAGACTTATGGCGCTCCACATTCGAGCAAACTACGGTTTTTTATAAAACAGACTTTATGGATATTGTTGTGCTATCTGCAGCGACATTTGATAAGAATGTTCTATTTACATATTCATTAATAGACAAATTATTAATATTAAGAGGCACAAAAGCAAAAGAGGGCTTCGATTTGTCCTTAGCAATTATATCTGGAAAACTAAGTGTTTTTGATTTTAAACTAAAATACTTTGAGTCATACAATATTCATAATCTGGCTATCAAGAAATTTAAAAAAGATCGAACTAAAAGCTATTTTAAATATTTTGAGACAGTTTATGAGAATGCAGTTTCGGGAAAAGCTGAAATACCAATAAATAATAAACGCGAAACTTTCAGAATATTAAAAAAGTATCATGAAAGTCAAAGTAATATTGTAGAATCGATTCCATTTTCTGTGTTAGAAAAAAGAACTCTATTCCAAGAATCTGGGCTTAATCTTATTTCAATAGGAAATAAGAAAAACAAAATAACTGCTTTCTCTAATCTATGGGTTTTATCATGGAATGCGATATCTAACTGGTTTAATGCATCATATATTTTAGGAGCTTTTTTTACGATTTTTGTTGCGATAATATTTTTTAATTTGTCCCTTTTATTTACTGAAAAGGAAGCCTTTGCTTTTAATTTTGCAAACGTTTCAAGTGGAATGAAAGATTTTTTAAATTTCTTTAATCCTGTGCATAAGTTTGATTATTTAGGTGAAGATATTTTGATTAGCAAAACAACTATTTTTTGGTTTTATGTATTTGATTTTATAGGAAGACTATTTATTGGCTATGGCATTTATCAAACTGTACAAGCTTTTAGGAAATTTAGATAGTCTATGAAAGAAGATTTTATAAATAAAGAAATTTGGATGCTCACCTTTGGTGCTTCTTTTCAAAGAGCTTATGCTTATGTTGAGAGCGCTTCAGAAGATATAAAAGTCATTTTCAAAAGCAACACAACAGTTGTTGTAGAAAACATGTTAGCTCAATATAAAACAGGTGAAGTTAGTGATGAACAGCATATCACCAATATCAAAGAGCTAAGCAATAGCACCAAACAATACTCAGAAATATTTAATGGTGGACAAATTAACTTTGGAATTGCCCAAAAAATGCTTAATCTGTATTTAAAATACCAGTGGTGTTTGGGTAATATTGCTGAACCACCTCACTTTCCTGTGGATAGGATTATACAGCAAAAATTAAATGAGCAAGCTAAGAGTCAAGGATTATCAAAATTAGAGTTACTTCCTTGGACTCAGTTCAAGGATGAGAGGCATTATAGTAAAGTGATTAACCATGCACGCTCACTAAAGATAGTATCACCAGCACAACTAGAGTTAAAATTATTTAAAAGAAGATAAGTACATTATGAGCCATCAATCAGAAGCCATCTTAGAAAATAACTTAATCCAACAATTGATTGGCTTGGGCTACGAATCTGTTAAGGTAATGGATGGCAAAGCTTTGGTTTCTAATTTAAAGAGCCAATTGGAGTCATTTAATAAAGAGCCTTATTCCTATAAAGAGTTTGATACTATTCTCAATCATTTAGCCAAAGGCAATGTATTCGAAAAGGCCAAAACTCTAAGAGATCGTTTTAGTTTTACCCGAGAAAATGGAGAAATAACTTACGTGCGTTTTTTCGATTCAGAAAACTGGAACAACAACCTATTTCAAGTCACCAACCAAGTCACACTAGAAGGAAGTTTTAAAAACCGCTACGATGTTACTTTATTGGTCAATGGATTACCACTGGTTCAAATAGAACTTAAACGTAGAGGGATTGAGATAAAAGAAGCTTTTAATCAAATTAATCGCTATCAACTCCATTCGTTTTGGAGCAACCATGGTTTGTTTCAATATGTACAACTCTTTGTCATTAGCAATGGTGGTAACACCAAGTATTTAGCCAATAACAAACTACAATCTGTTAAGCAAACTTTTTATTGGGCAGACGATAACAATAAAAATGTTACCGAGCTTATCGATTTTGCTTCCGTGTTTTTAAACCCAGACCATTTGGGTAAAATGATCGCGAATTATATCGTCATTAACGAAACGCACAAGAATATGATGGTGCTGCGACCGTATCAATACTTCGCTTCCGAAGCCATCATAAAACACGTAAAAACAACTACTGAAAACGGCTATATCTGGCATACTACAGGTTCCGGAAAGACCTTAACCTCCTTTAAGGCAAGCCAGATATTAATGGAAGTGCCCGAAGTGTACAAAGTGGTGTTTGTGGTAGATCGTAAAGATCTAGATTACCAAACCATGAAGGAGTTCAATGCCTTTAAAGAAGGTAGTGTAGATTCAACAGCGAACACTAACAGTTTGGTCAATCAGTTTCTAGGTAAGTTCAAAGATAAAAAAGGAGTGCGTAAAGATTCAGATTTAATTATTACCACCATTCAAAAATTAAACAATGCCATTTCTGGGCAGTATCGCAACCAATTAGAGCCCTTAAAAAACGAACGCTTTGTCTTTATTTTTGATGAGTGTCATCGCTCTCAATTTGGTGATACCCATGCGAGAATTACCGAGTTTTTTGCAAAGAGTCAG
>JBNMOX010000181.1:0-4557 GCA_051275835.1 Patiriisocius sp. | reverse complement strand
TGACACATTCAATACTGTTGCTTTAACCCAAGCAAATCTTCCACAAGATCAATATGTTAATGTTGGTGGTGTAGTTGTTCCAATATCTGATGGCACTACATATACGCCACACCTTTCTTATATATTAAATGCTAAAAAATCGGGTGTTTTTACACGTAGAGGTTATGTCATGCTTCAAGTGCATGTAGAAAATTCATCATGGGCAGTTAGTAACGCTATTATTTCTGCAACTACAAGTACAGGTGTTCATACCGAAAATATAAGTCATGTAGCAGTATTGAATAACAAGCTTAATTTCCCTACATTTTTAAGAAATAATATACAAGGAATAAGTTCTTTGAATATTCAGGTTTTCTTTACTAATGGTAGAGAAGCAACGTTACAATTAAGTACGATTGTAATTAGTAGAAAATACACAGGAACACTGTCATTAAAACCAATTGGAATTGAACCTATTGGCGGAAACCCAAGTGAACCAATACCAACAACTGGAGAACATTTCGGATTAAAACGCTTAGGTGTAGCCGAATATATGAAAGTAACTCAAAGTGTACATGCGTATGTACCTGGAGAAGTATCTAATATAGAAAATGTTATGGCAAGTGAGTTACGACATAAGTCTATTAATGAGCTAACACGTACAGAAGATACCGTAACGACGACCAAATCTCAAGAAGTAGAAAAAATATCTGACACTACTAAGGTGAACCGTGCAGAAATGCAGACCGAAGTTGCTAAGGAATTAGAGAAGCAACGAAGTTTTAACGCACATGCTAACTTTACATATGATTCAGGAGTTTACAGGTTTGATACAGGCGCTGCGTATGCTAGTACCAATGCACAATATACAAGCAATAGACAAGCGGTAACAAAATCACAAGAAGTAACAGAAAGGGCAATGGAACGTGTGCAATCTAAAATTTCGGAAGAACGGATAAGTAAAATTATTCAAGAAGTATCATTAACCAATGTACATGAATACGATAATAGAGGAGGAATAGGCGAAACTGCGGAGCGTCCAAAACACATTACTGGTGTTTATAGATGGGTAGATAAAAAAATGAAAAATCAAATTTACAACTATGGGAAACGTGCCATGTTTGAATTTATGATACCAGAACCAGCCAAGCTACACCGTTTAGCAGTTGCGACATCGGAACATACGCTAACTGCTCCTGTAGATCCTAGAAAAGCATCTGCTCCACATAAAATGAGTAATGCGACTACAGCTACGAAACAATTATTGGTATATTGGGCAGACAAATATGGTGTGCAATTAACTCCGGAACCTCAAAATAAAGCACAGGTTATAAAAGTTGATGGTAACCCAGGGAATGCACATAATTGGGGATTTAATAGCGACCCACTTCAAATAGAGGAAGACTATGTAGCTAAATCAGGAATTATAAAATGGACTTTTAATAAGCAACAGAACACAGCAGGTTGGAGAAGAAGAGGATCTTCATTCTCATATGCTAATTTAAAAGGTGGTACTTTTAATGGAGGTTTAGGAGATAGAGAAAACTCTAAAAATGGTAGAAATACTGTAACTAACTTAAATCTATCAGGCACTTTCACTTATACTGCTAATGGTAATAATATTAGTGTTTTTAGCATCACTTTAGAGTTAAATTGTGAACCTTCTCAAATATTAGTAAATGCTTGGAAATTAGAAAACTTCAATGCTATCATTGAAGCATATCAAACAGCTTTAACTTCACACAACGAGGAAGTAGCTAACATTGAAGCGGAGCAAGCGGCGAAAGCAGCAGGGCAAAAAGATGTCTTAGGTAATTTCTATCGTATTACCGAAAGTAATATTATCAAACACAATTGTATCGCGTATTTATTGCAAAATTATCTAACAGAGCTAGGACAAGATTTTACAGATGGCGATCAAATGCTTAACTTTAGAGTGAATTTGGGTGAAGATTTAGATGCATATACTGCAAAAGCAAAATTTTTAGAACAAGCTTTTGAGTGGAGTATCATGGATTATACATTTTACCCATACTTTTGGGCAGACCGTAAACAATGGCAAGAAATGTATTTATCTGAAAATACAGACACGTTATTTAGAAGCTTCTTGCAAGCAGGTTTAGCACGCGTGATAGTAACCGTAAAACCTGGTTTTGAAGAAGCAGTACAGTATTTCTTAGAAACAGGAAAAGTATGGCTTGGTGGCGAGACTCCAATCATTGGCGATCCATTATACATGAGTATTACACAAGAAATACAAGAGCCTACAGGTGTACCACAAGGTAACTACTGGATTACGAGAATACCAACAACGCTTACCATATTACAAGTTAAGTCCGCAGGATTAGAAGTAACTCAAGCATTGCCAATATTTCCAGAAGCTGAACCTGAAAATTGTGAAAATCCAGAGCAGTTAGAAACCGAGACTTCTTTTACGTTAGATGATGTGCAAATGACATCTAGAGGAACCAGTGACACTACATTACATTCTAACTAATTAATTCATTAAAAAGGTGGTGTATATACATCACCTTTTTATTAAATTTATAAAAATATGACACCTATAAAATTTCATAAAACTCCTAATTTAGGGGTAGAGGAACCGTATGGTAATATAGATGCTCATAGGGTTTCTAGATTAGGAATTCCATCCAATGTTTCAGAGGATGATTTTGAGAATAATTATATTTCAGATGTACCCATCAAAATAAAAGAACTTGTCGGACAGTTAAGTTCTAACTATTTTGAAAACCACAAGTTCGATGCAAAAAGTTATATTGATCATCAGGCTATTGATAGAACTAAGACTAAAAGGTTAGAAGCAATAGTAAAAGCACGTAAAGAGAAAGCAGCTAAAAAATATCAAGAGCTTTTGGAGAAAAAAATAGATAACGTTTTAGTAAATAAATCTAAAGATCAACCAAAATCAAAAGCACTATTTAAGCCATTATCAGAGCAAGAATATGAAGATTTGAATTTTCGTCTTTTATCAAGTGATATATCATTGAATACTACCATAGGTACTATAGACAATCATGCAGATAAAAATGAATACAAGATTCATATAGACTTTCCTAACAAATCAATTAGTTATGAATATTATATATACTATAAAACTTCCAAGCAAACCAACAATAGAAACATAGCCATACTAGTAAGTTCAGGCGATCCAGATATACTGTTCTTTTTCATAGAGAAAGTATACGGAAAAGTAGCGGCAGATAAACTTCGAACAGATATATTTGATGAGTTCATAAAAGAGTTTGAAAAAGCTAGTTTTTTAGGGCCTTTTATATTTTTACATGAAAACTTACCTAATTATATAAGATATGCTTATGATGTTGAGGAGGAAACAGGAAGAAGACCATATAAACTAACTGATGAATTACTTTGGAGACACTTTTTGAAGTTTGTTTATGCAGATTTGAGATATGATGCAAGTTATTATGTAATTTATATAATGACACTCATCACTCCAAAATATTGTATAAAAAAGTTTAGAGAAGATCAAAGTTTTGTCATACAAGTATATAATGGTTTGGATGATAGAAATGATTTTGACAAATTAGTTGGAGGCTATAAATATTCTGAAATCTTTAGCGTAGGAAAAAACACTGTAGCTCCTGGTAATAAAGATGCTTTTGTGACACTCCTTAATTCATATATACAATTACACGAAAATGATCCTAGCGTCACTATTTTTGAATCTTCAGGAGCGCACTTTCATCAAGGAGATATAAAAAAAGGGGATATGAGCCGAAGAGGTGATTTTGAAGGTGAATACTGGCTCATCTCAGATACAGAAGATGATAAAATCTATCTTAAAAACCGTTGGAGAGTTAAAAGAAATCTAGGAGAGCATTTTAGTGCGAATGGGAACGTAAATACTTATTATGAAAATCCCGACGGGTATAATGAAGAAGGACATTATAACCCCTTGGATATTGTAAAATTTACACAATATAACGATAAAGGAGTGGCTATAACTACAAATGTGCCAGTAATATTAGTATATCATGCAGATTATGTAGAAGATTGGGAACGTATCTATGAAGGAATACGATTTGGAGTAAATGTACTAATGATTGCAGTTGGAGCAGCCACTATATATTCTGGGGTTGGTTCTTTAATGCTATACGCAACTATAGCTGATATGGGGCTAGCTACTACTGACATCATTATACAAGGTAAAGTGAAAAAAGGGCATTTTGATAGTGAAGCAGGAAAAGAGTTTTTAGAAAGTTGGGAGAAAATATATACCATAGGAGGAATTGCAACATTTAGTCCTGTAGCCATAAAATTTGTAGCTACTTATGGACCAAAAATAGCAAGTGCAGGTGCAGACTTATTGCTACAGGGTAAAATTATCGCCAATCCTCAAACATACATAAAGGTAAAAGACTTTACAACGAAAGCCATACATAGCATAGAAATTCCTAATTTTAATAAAACAGGTTTACAGATCCTTAAAAAAGGATTTGACAACATACCTGAGTTGGCAGGTGCTATAGAATTACAAAAATTAGGTGTTATCTTTGTTAAAGGAGCAAAGGATACATATGCTGCTATTTATAAGGG
>JBNMOX010000180.1:0-4604 GCA_051275835.1 Patiriisocius sp. | reverse complement strand
GAAACCTTTTTTATGTTGATAAGCTCATTATTGTTTACTCAAAGGAAACACCTATTTTTAACAGAATTAAAACTCCCTTTTTATATGCAAAACGATTAGCATTTTAAAAAATGGCAGAGCATAACGATTTAGGAATACTAGGGGAAGCCCTCGCATTAAAACACTTACTAGAAAAAGAGTATATTATATTAGAGCGGAATTGGACTTTTCAGAAAGCTGAAATAGATATCATTGCCCAAAAAGACGATCAAATTATCATTGTAGAAGTAAAAACAAGAAATAGCGACTTTTTTGGAGACCCACAATCTTTTGTGACACCCGCTAAAATAAAACTGTTGGTCAAAGCCGCAAATGAATATTTGGTTTCAAATGAGATTACTTTAGCTACTAGATTTGATATTGTGGCCATTCTCAAGAATACAACAACACAACAGATCATACATTTTGAAGATGCGTTTTATCATTTTTAGGATATAAAAAAAGACGTTCGATATTGTATTTCAATGTGGAGAGGAATTACTTCTCCTCTGTACTCATTTTTTCAGGGCTACTTTTCAAAATGCTAAGCAGTTCTTCTAAGGTTTCAGGTTTTGCAGTAATTTTTTTGTCTTTGTCTAAGACAAAATAAGTCGGTGTTGCAGTAATGTCATATTTGTTTCCAATGTCATTATTCCATTTCCCTAAACCACATACATTTATAAAGCTTGTAAATTGAGATGCTTTTGGGGACCATTCTGCTTCAAAATCTTCTAAACCAACAGCAATAACAGTAACTTCTCCTTCTTTCATGGTCGCTACTTTTTTATGTAAAACTGGAATTTCTTTAAGACAGTGAGAGCATAAGCTGCTCCAAAAAACAAGAACATATTTTTTGGTTTCTTTAAGCTCGTAAAGTGATTTTATATTTTTTGTATCTCCATCATATTCTGGCCAAGTAAAGTTTGGTGCTTTCGCTCCTAATGAAATGTTTTTGAATGTGTTTAATTGTACCAATAGCAGATTGTCTTGCAATGTTTCGGCAATAGAAATTAGGTGTTTCTCCGCCAAATAATTGGCTATTTCAATTTGTTGGTTTGCTACCATAAAATTGTAAATGCTATATAATAGATGTTTTTGGTATACTATTTCAGCAGTACGTATGGACGCTGCAACAGCATCAACATTCATTTTTTGCGAAGCCAATTTATGGTCTCGATCTGCATAGTTAAAAATATATTTTACAGCTTGTTCTAGTGGTATTCCAGAGTTTTGAAGCGTTGTGTTTGTAAAATCTATTGTTGCTAGATATTCTTTTTTTGATTGATTTTTATATTGCTTTATGGTTTTTATTTCCTCAGGAAAAAAAGGCTTTGTAGCCTCTATAAACCCAGCAACTAGCAAGCCTTCTCCCTGCTTTACAATGGTGTCATGCCAAGCTTGATGAAGGTTTAGTGCTTTGGATATTTTTTCTGTACTAGGTTCGTATTCGTTTGTTATAGCAATCAATTCTTCTTCAAACTGAAGTGTTCTTCCTCGATACTTTGTCCAAATTTCATTTTCTTGAGAGTCACTGAAGGTAACACTTCTATCTTTTGAGAAATTAAAAGTAAGATTGTCTTTGCCATTGTAAATAAAATCAAAGAAATACTGATCTTGGGGTAGATTGTAAACCAAACGATACATTCCTGGAGTCAAGTCTTCTTTTAAGTTAAGTTCAAAACCTCCATCACTGGCCACATTAGAATCTGCCACATAATACACATTGTCTGGAGCAATTCTGTAAAGGATTCCAAATTGATATCCATTCTCAGTATCAAAACTACCTTTCAAGGTGTGTTGTGAAAATACAAGGATAGGAAAACAGAGTATTAGAAGTAATTTTTTAATCATCACAGATTTTTTATAAAGATACAATTTAACAAACAACTCTTATGCCGAAACGCGTTGCAAGACCTCTAAAGCCCTTGATACAGAAGTCACCTTTTCGATGGTGAGCAATAACCTTAGTCCGTTACGGGTATTCTTCTCTTTCATTTTTACAAGCTGCGATTGTGTTTGCGCAAATTTTAAGACCTTAGAAAAGGCTTCGGTTTGATAAAAGTCACTTTGTTGATCACTAATAAAGTAGCCAGTAAAACGGCCTTGTTTCATGATAACGCGCTCAAGCCCCATCCTAATAGCAATCCATTTAATACGGACACTGTCTAGTAATGCGGCGACCTCTTCAGGGATTTCTCCAAATCGATCTTCTAATGCTTTCTGAAATATAAGTAGCTCTTCTTCATCTTTTATTTCATTAAGCCTGGTATACAGGTTTAATCGTTCCGTGATATTATTGACATAATCATCTGGAAATAATAATTCAAAGTCGGTATCGATATTGACTTCTTTTACAAAAGCTCTGTTTTTAAAGTCTTTATCTGCATCTTCATATAAGTCTTTAAACTCTTTTTCTTTAAGTTCTTCAATGGCTTCGGCTAGTATTTTTTGATAGGTTTCAAAGCCAATTTCGTTTATAAAACCACTTTGTTCTCCACCCAATAAATCTCCAGCACCTCGAATTTCCAAATCTTTCATGGCAATGTTGATGCCGCTTCCTAAATCACTAAATTGTTCTAGTGCTGTAATACGCTTTCTGGCGTCATCTGTCATAGCAGAATAGGGAGGTGTAATAAAATAGCAGAATGCTTTTTTGTTACTTCTTCCCACACGACCTCTCATTTGGTGAAGATCACTTAATCCAAAATTGTTTGCATTATTAATGAAAATGGTATTGGCATTACTTACATCCAGACCACTTTCTATAATGGTTGTTGCTACCAATACATCAAACTCATTATTCATAAATCCAAGCATAAGGGCTTCCAGTTTTTTGCCTTCCAGCTGCCCGTGGCCAATACCAATTTTGGCATCTGGAACCAAGCGTTGTATCATCCCTGCAACCTCTTTAATGTTTTCAATACGGTTGTGTACAAAGAAAGTTTGTCCACCCCTTGATATTTCGTATCTAATAGCATCTCTAATAATTTCTTCACCAAAACGTATTACGTTTGTCTCTACCGGATATCGGTTGGGTGGTGGTGTCGTAATAACGCTTAAATCACGTGCTGCCATTAATGAAAACTGAAGGGTTCTTGGTATGGGTGTAGCTGTTAATGTAAGGGTGTCTACATTTTCTTTAATGGTTTTAAGTTTGTCTTTTACAGCAACGCCAAATTTTTGTTCTTCATCAATAATAAGCAGTCCAAGATCTTTAAATTCTATGGCTTTACTTACTAATTGGTGGGTGCCAATAACAATGTCTAATCTGCCGTTTTTTAAATTTTCTAAAACATTTTTACGCTCTTTCGTGCTTCTAAAACGATTGAGGTAATCTACTTTTACCGGCATATTTTCCAGTCGTTCACTAAAGGTTCTAAAGTGTTGAAATGCCAAAATAGTAGTGGGTACTAATATAGCAACTTGTTTTCCATTATCTACTGCCTTAAAGGCGGCGCGAACCGCTACTTCGGTTTTTCCAAAACCTACATCACCACAGATCAAGCGATCCATGGGGCGTTCACTTTCCATATCCGCTTTTACATCTGCTGTGGCTGTAGATTGATCTGGAGTATCTTCAAACATAAAACTGGATTCTAGCTCATGCTGTAAATAACTATCTGGGTCATATTGGAACCCTTTTTGAAGCCTTCTTTTTGCGTATAATTCAATTAGGTTAAAGGCAATGTGTTTTACTCGGGCTTTTGTTTTTTGTTTTAATTTTTTCCATGCGGCGCTTCCTAATTTGTAAATTTTTGGGATGGTGCCATCCTTGCCATTGTACTTTGAAATTTTATGTAAAGAGTGAATACTTAGGTATAAAATGTCACGCTCCCCATACATTAATTTAATAGCTTCTTGTTGTTTCCCTTCTACCTCAATTTTTTGGAGTCCTCCAAATTTGCCAATCCCATGGTCAATATGGGTTACGTAATCACCTACTTCAAGATTGGTTAATTCTTTAATAGTAATGGCTTGTTTTTTAGCGTATCCATTTTTGAGGCTAAACTTGTGATAGCGTTCAAAAACTTGATGATCTGTATAACAAACATGTTTATTTTCATGATCAATAAATCCTTGATATAGTGAAAACACAACTGTTTCAAATTGTCTTACGTGTCCTTGAGCGTCTGCAAAAATATCTTGAAAACGTTTGGCTTGTTGTTCGCTGCTACAAAAAATGTAATTGGTATATCCTTCTTCAGTGTTTTGATTTAGGTTGTCAATCAATACATTAAATTGCTTATTAAATGAAGGCTGTGGCTTGGTATTGAAAGCAATTGAAACGGAATCCGAAATGCTGTTGTGCTTATTTTTGCTTGCTTTCTCTTTTAATCCATGTGTATTGCTAGACGCAAGTGTAATTGTTTTAAAGCGATCCAATTGATTTTTCAATACAATAGACGTACAAAACAACTCGCTAGGGGCGATCATTTTCACTTCGCCTTCTGCTTTATTAAAAGCTTCGGTGGCTTTTGCAAAAAGTTTGTCTAAAACTCCGCTTAAGAGTTCCTCATTTTTAAGACAAACAATGGTCTTGCTGGTAATATATTTTAGAAAACTCTCCCTGTTTTCTTCCATCATTT
>JBNMOX010000179.1:0-4634 GCA_051275835.1 Patiriisocius sp. | reverse complement strand
TCGAAGCATTATGGCTAATGTGAATTTATAGTCTTTAGAAATGAACAGTTGAAACAAAACTTCGTATGAAAAGAACTAAAACAATTGTAGTCATACCAGCAAGGGGTGGGTCTAAAAGATTACCTCATAAAAATGTTAAAGTGTTGGGAGACATTCCGCTATTGGCTCACAGTATTTTATATGCACAGCGGCATCCGCATATTATTGACGCTATTTATGTAAGTACTGATGATGCTCAAATTAAAAAAATTGCTAAAAGTTACGGTGCTGGTGTAGTGGAACGTCCGGGAAGTATATCTGGTGATCATGCTACTTCGGTGTCAGCTATTAAACATGTTTTGGAATCTATAGTTGAGCGTGTGAACAACGTTATCTTACTACAACCTACTAATCCTCTGCGCCCAGAGAACTTACTTAATAAGGCTTTTGATAAATTTTTAAAAGAAGATTTTGACAATCTAATGACAGTGAGCAAGAATTCTCATAAGCTGGGAAGGATAAAAGAAAATAAATTCGTTCCGTTTAATTACCACACAGGTCAACGCAGTCAGGACTTAGAGCCTTTATACTATGAGAATGGGCTTTTATATATTAGTAAAGTCAATGCTATTGTAGAAAACCGTTTTTTAGATGTAGATACATTTCCTTTTATCGTAGAACATCCTTATGCAAATGTAGATATAGATACTCAAGACGATTTTAACTATGCGGAATTTTTGCTCTGGAAAGATAACAATTAAAATAATGTTCATTAAAAGATAGCTTTTGAAGTCTTCTATAAATCCTTATTTTTGAAGTTATTAAACAGTTAAGATATTTATGTGTCCATATATTGAAATTTCTGGAAGAAAGATAGGTTTAGACTATCCACCTTTGGTTATTGCAGAAATAGGTATCAACCACGAAGGTTCTTTACAAGTGGCCAAAGAAATGGTAGATGCGGCATACAGAGCAGGAGCAGAAATGATAAAGCATCAGACTCATATCGTCGAAGATGAAATGAGTAAAGCGGCCAAGGGTGTTATTCCTGGTAACGCGGAGGTCTCTATTTACGAAATAATGGAGCGTTGTGCATTGGACGAATCTGAAGAGTTGGAGTTAAAAAATTATATAGAAAGTAAAGGCTTAATTTTTATTTCTACTCCGTTTTCTAGAGCAGCAGCAGAACGTTTAAAACGTTTTGATATACCTGCATACAAGATTGGATCTGGGGAATGTAATAATTATCCTTTATTAGAGCATATCGCTAAATTTGGAAAGCCAGTAATTTTAAGCACAGGTATGAATACAATCCAAAGTGTATCTAAAGCGGTAGCCATTTTCGAAGCACATCAAACCCCTTTAGCATTATTGCATACCACAAATTTATATCCTACACCCATACATTTAGTCCGTTTTGGTGCTATGATGGAGTTACATCACGCTTTTCCAAACACTATTTTTGGGCTTAGTGATCATACGCTCAATAATAATGCATGTTTAGGTGCAGTGGCACTTGGTGCGTCAATTTTAGAACGTCATTTTACAGATCATAAGCAACGTAAGGGACCAGATATTGTTTGCAGTATGGATGAGCAAGAGTGCACAGATTTAATTAAAGGTAGTAATGAAATATGGCAGATGCGCGGCGGAACAAAAGAGCCCGCTAAAGAAGAGCAAGTGACAATTGATTTTGCATTTGCAACAGTTTGTACCATAGCAAAACTATTAAAAGGTGACAAACTTACAGAAAACAATATTTGGGTAAAACGCCCTGGTACGGGGAAGATTTTAGCCGAAAATTATAAAGATATTTTAGGTAAAGTGGCTCTAAGGGATATAGATGAAGGGGAACACTTAGATTTTAAAGATTTTAAATAAATGAACAACTTATACGATTTAGAAAAACGCTTCGAATATGAAAATGGATTTTATGCGACAGCTGACCCTTCACGGTTTAGTAAATTTATATCGCATTTAGAGTTCTTTAAGCGTACCTCTGAAATTAGAGGAGAAATTGTGGAGTTTGGTATTTTTAAGGGGAATTCATTTTTTCGATGGATAAAATTTAGAGATTTATTAGAACAGACCAATAGCCGTAAAATAATTGGCTTCGATATTTTCGGAGATTTTCCAGAAGCCAATTTCAAAGAAGATAAACTCAAAAGAGATGCCTTTGTAGAAGAAACCAGAGGTGGTAAAAGCATTTCTTATGAAGAGATTACGGAGCTCTTAAAAAAACAAGATCTTGAAAAAAATGTAGACATAGTTAAAGGTAATATTCTACAGACCTTAGATAAATATATAGAGGATAATCCCCATCTAAAAATATCTTTGCTGCATATAGATGTTGATCTTTATGAACCATCTAAAGTCATTTTGGAGAAATTATATAGTAAAGTGACTAAAGGTGGGATTATCGTCTTAGATGATTATGGAGCTTTTGCGGGAACCAATAAAGCGGTAGATGATTTTTTTAAGGATAAGGTCGAAATAAAAAAATTGTCATATGCTCATGCAATCTCTTATATCGTTAAATAAGTATGAGGAAAATTGTATTTCTTACAGGCACAAGGGCTGATTTCGGGAAAATAAAAGCTTTGATACAAGGAGTAGAGTTTCATAAAGATTTTGAAGCACATATTTTTGTAACAGGAATGCACTTGTTGCATGATTATGGTTATACGCTCATTGAAGTAGAACGTTGTGGCTTTAAAAATATCGCGACCTTCGAGAATCACACCGATGAAGCTACAATGGATCTTACCTTAGCAAAAACAATTAATGGATTCTCAGCATATATCAAAGAAGTGCAACCCGATCTAATTATTGTTCACGGTGATCGCGTAGAAGCCTTAGCAGGGGCAATTGTTGGTAGTTTAAATAATATTTTAGTAGCTCATATTGAAGGCGGCGAACTCTCAGGAACTATTGATGAGTTGATAAGGCATTCTGTTTCAAAACTAAGCCACATCCATTACACCTCTAATGATGCCGCAAAAAAGCGCTTAATTCAAATGGGTGAATTAGAAGCGTCTATCTTTACTATTGGATCACCAGATGTTGATATTATGTTTTCCGATTATTTGCCTCATTTAAAAGAGGTAAAGCGCTATTATGAAATCGATTTTGAAAGTTATGCTGTTGCTATGTATCATTCTGTTACAACCGAAAGAGATACCTTAAAGGATAAAGCAAACCAATATGTAGATGCGCTGATCGAAAGTGAACTTAACTATGTTGTTATTTTCCCAAATAACGATTTAGGAAGTAAGCATATACTAAAAGCTTATGACAAACTGAATAATAACCCTCGAATTAAGATATTTCCATCAGTACGCTTTGAATATTTTCTAACATTACTTAAAAATTCGTCATTTATGATAGGAAATAGTAGTGCAGGAGTGCGAGAAGCTCCCTACTATGGAATACCTAGTATTAATATTGGAACGCGACAAGCAAATCGTGTGTTCACAGAAAACATTTCTAATATCCAAGGTGAAAAACAAACTATTTTATCTGAGATTGAACGCGTAAAAGGATTAAAGAAAGGGCAAGCACAGAATTTGTTTGGTGGAGGCAATAGCTGTGACTTATTTTTAGAAAGTATTTCTACGACTGCGGTGTGGTCTATAAGTCATCAGAAACAATTTCAAACTAATGGGTAAACCTCACGTTTTAATAATTATCACAGATGGCGTTAGTCTTCGAAACTTTGCATACACAACTTTCTATTCTAAAGCACTAAAAGAAGGTTGTCGTATCACCTTCTGGAATGGGACTTCATTTGAAATAGCCAAATTAGGCTATAATACAATTCCATTAAAATCTGCAAAACTACATCCTTTAACGTCGGTGTTTAAAAATGCAAGAAAACATGTTGAGCTTAATTGCTTTGCAAATAGAAAAAAGGATTTGGTCTATCTTTCATATAAATTCCCATGGGCTTTCAATAATTTAAAGAATAGTTTAAGAACTCAGCTTTCAAAATTTTTAATTTTAAATTTTAATTCGGAAAAAGGATTAATTTGGCTACGACGAAAGACGAATGCATTAGAACGTAAAACAGCGTACTATAGAGCCTGCATAGATACTCTAAATGAGCTTAAGCCAGATATAGTTTACAATACAAGTCAAAGATCTGTTTTGGCCATAGCGCCTATTGAAGCCGCAAAAGCCTTAAATATTACTACTGTGGGTTTTATATTTTCTTGGGACAATATACCTAAGTCAATGTTAGAAGTAATTACAGATCAGTACCATGTTTGGAGTAAGCATATGAAAGCTGAGCTCTTAGATTATCACCCATTTATTAAAGAAAACCAAATACATGTAACTGGAACTCCACAATTTGAGCCACATTATGATAAAAAACAGATTTTATCCAGAACAGATTTCTTTAAAATGCATAATCTTAACCTAACTCATCAATATTTTTGTTTTAGCGGTGATGATATTACAACAAGTCCTAATGACGCCTTATATTTAAGAGATGTAGCGATGGCAATTGAAGATTTAAGAAGCCAGGGGCATAAACTTGGTCTAATTTTTAGACGCTGTCCAGTAGATAGCTCTAGTCGCTATGACAGTGTGCTTATTGAGTTTTCTGATGTTATTACACCAATAGATCCGCTATGGGATAAATATGATGGCCA
>JBNMOX010000178.1:0-4638 GCA_051275835.1 Patiriisocius sp. | reverse complement strand
AAGACCACGCAAAAGCCTTAATCGTTGCGTTAATTGCGCAATAAACGCATCATTGTCAATGCCTTTTTCTGGTTTAATGACGATAAAAGGAACCACAGATTTATTATTATCTCCGTAAATTTTTCTAATCATATTAGAAGGTATAAATACGGAAGTGTCCTTAGATCCTCCAAATAAACCACTCCCCTCTTTTTTTAGAACCCCAATAACTATAAACTTTCTACCATACAAACGTATTTTTTTTCCTAAAGCAATGTCCACGTTATCAAATAATGAAGCTGCAATTTCATCTCCCAAAACCACTACTGGAGTACCACTATTAGATTCAGATTCATTAAAAAATCTCCCCTGTGCAAGTTGTAAGGACTCAATATCATAATAGCCCTCGGTAACCGCGGTAACCTCAACATTACTTACCGATTTGTCTTCGTACTTTACGGTTTCTCTCCCAACATTCATCGTAAAAGATACCGCTTCTATGTTTGGGACTGCATCTTGTAAACGTTTGTATTCTTCAAAACTTACATTTGGAAATTGTTGTCTTTTCCAGCGAGGTATGTCTGTAGGTCCAAAGCTAAATCGACCTAAAAAAATAGTACTATTATCTAAAGAACTAATACTACCTTCAATTTCATTTTTTAAAGAATCTACCGCCGCCAAAACAGCAATAATGGAGAAAATACCAATAGTAACGCCCAATAAAGACAAAAAAGTCCTCAATTTGTTATTGACAAGTGCACTTAACGCAAAATTGAAACTTTCTTTGAGTACCCTAAGATAAATTAACATAATTGTTTTTTTGGATTGGCATTATACAGCTAAGCACGTATAAAACCTGCAATATTTCGGCAGCACGATAGCCTATGAAATCTTACAGATTTCTAATTTTATAAAGTTATGAAATGCCTATTAACAAATCAAAAATAACCCGAACTTACTAAACAAAGGCGCAAAGGCTTCTTTTAACACTAAAGTTTTAGTTTCAGATAAAAAGTATGACGCAAACTGTTGAGATTTGTTACAAATAATAGGTGTTATTATGTATTTTTGCGCCTTTAAAAACCAATCGCGTTCATTTCACCAAAAACACCACACTCATGAGTGATATCAAAAAAATATCTTCGGCTTTAATTTCTGTATTTCATAAAGATGGATTAGCGCCTATTGTTCAAAAACTGAATGACCTTGGCGTAACCATATATTCGACAGGAGGTACCCAAAAGTTTATCAATGATTTAGCTATCGATGTCGTTCCAGTTGAAGATGTTACAGACTACCCTTCTATCTTGGGTGGTCGTGTAAAAACATTACACCCAAAAGTTTTTGGAGGTATTTTAAACAGACAAGATCACGAAGGAGATGTGAAACAAATGGCCGAATACAACATACCGCAACTGGATGTTGTCATTGTCGATTTATATCCATTTGAAAATACAGTAGCTAGTGGCGCTCCAGAACAGGATATTATAGAAAAAATTGATATCGGTGGAATTTCTTTAATACGAGCAGCTGCCAAGAATTTCAAAGACACCATTTGTGTTTCTTCTATGGAAGATTACAGTGAGTTTTTGGATGTAATTTCTGAAAACAATGGCGCTATTGACATGCCAACTCGAAAGCATTTTGCTGCCAAAGCATTTAATGTGTCTTCAAATTATGATACCGCAATCTTTAATTACTTTAATGCAAATCATGAGATTCCTGCCCTTAAAATTTCAGAAACGAATGGTAAGGTTTTACGCTATGGAGAAAACCCGCATCAAAAAGGATTCTTCTTTGGAGATTTTGATGCGATGTTTGATAAACTACACGGAAAAGAATTAAGTTATAACAATCTCCTTGATGTAGATGCTGCTGTAAACTTGATGAACGAATTTGTAGGAGAACAACCTACGTTTGCTATTTTAAAACACAATAATGCCTGCGGATTTTCGCAAAGAGAAACGGTTCACCAATCTTATGTAGACGCTTTGGCTGGAGATCCTGTATCTGCATTTGGTGGTGTTTTAATTTGTAACACAGAAATTGATGCAGCTACAGCGAATGAAATTCACAAATTATTTTGTGAGGTGGTTATTGCCCCTTCTTTTGCTAGCGATGCTCTTCAAATCCTAAAGGGTAAAAAGAATAGAATTTTATTGACACAAAAAGAAGCTGTATTATCTGAAACAACGGTAAGAACGTGTTTAAACGGTGCCTTGGTCCAAGAAAGAAATACCATAACCGATACAGAACAAAATTTAACACATGCTACTCACAATAAACCTACTTCACAAGAGTTAAAGGACCTACTGTTTGCCTCCAAAATCTGTAAGCACACCAAATCAAATACTATTGTTTTGGCAAAAAACGGTCAGTTATGTGCCAGTGGAACAGGACAAACATCACGTGTTGATGCTTTAAGACAGGCTATTGAAAAAGCACAAAACTTTAATTTTGATCTTCAAGGAGCTGTCATGGCGAGTGATGCGTTCTTCCCATTTCCAGATTGTGTGGCAATTGCAGACACCGCAGGAATCACGGCTGTAATTCAACCTGGAGGCTCTATAAAAGATCAACTAAGTATTGATTATTGCAATGAAAAAAATGTTTCTATGGTATTTACTGGAACACGCCATTTTAAGCATTAAATTTTAGTACATTTGTTTGACAACCCACACAAATTCATATAATTAAAACACCACAATAACACACATGGGATTTTTTGACTTCCTCACCGAAGAAATTGCCATAGATTTAGGAACGGCAAACACCCTTATTATTCATAATGACAAAGTAGTAGTAGATGCCCCGTCTATTGTTGCTCGTGATCGTACTACGGGTAAAATTATAGCTGTAGGAAGAGAAGCAGCCATGATGCAGGGAAAAACACACGAAAACATTAAAACCATTAGACCTCTTAAGGATGGGGTTATTGCAGATTTTGATGCTAGCGAAAAGATGATCAATATGTTCATCAAAGACATTCCTGCTCTTAAAAAAAAATGGATCACCCCTTCATTACGTATGGTCATTTGTATTCCTAGTGGAATCACGGAGGTAGAAATGCGTGCTGTAAAAGAAAGTGCAGAACGTGTTAATGGTAAAGAAGTATACTTAATTCATGAACCTATGGCTGCTGCTATTGGTATAGGTGTTGACATTATGCAACCCAAAGGTAACATGGTTGTAGATATAGGAGGTGGTACTACAGAAATTGCAGTAATAGCGTTAGGTGGTATTGTGTGTGATAAATCCGTAAAAGTTGCGGGAGATGTATTTACCAATGATATTGTGTATTACATGCGTACCCAACACAACTTGTATGTGGGTGACAGGACTGCTGAAAGAATTAAAATACAAATTGGTGCTGCTACAGAAGATCTAGAGCTTCCTCCAGATGAAATGGCAGTGCAAGGTCGTGATCTATTAACAGGGAAACCAAAACAAGTAGAGGTAAGTTATCGTGAAATTGCAAAAGCACTTGACAAATCTATATTACGTATCGAAGATGCTGTAATGGAAACACTATCGCAAACGCCGCCAGAATTGGCTGCAGATATATACAATACCGGTATTTACCTTGCGGGTGGGGGATCTATGTTGAGAGGACTCGATAAACGTTTATCTCAGAAAACTGATTTACCAGTATACATTGCAGAAGACCCATTACGCGCTGTTGTTCGTGGAACAGGAATTACACTTAAAAACCTTACGAAGTACAAGAGTGTACTCATTGGTAAAAGTTAAACCACACAAAACAAAATACTGCTATCTTCAAATTGGCTGTTTCTTAGCTTTACTGTTTAATGGTAGTCAATTTTAATTAAAAATCACGGTCTCTTAACAGCTTAGATTCATGCAGCAAATTCTTTCTTTCTTTATCAAGAACAAAAATTTTCTGTTGTTTGCATTGTTGTTTTTTGTAGCCTTTATTTTAACATTACAATCTCATTCTTACCATAATAGCAAACTCGTAAGTTCTACTAATTTTTTTAGTGGCGGTATCTATAGTATAAAATCAAATATCACAGGATACATAGACCTTAAGAAGCAAAACGAACTACTTGTGGAAGAAAATAGCAGACTCCGAATATTGTATGCAGGTGCTGCCTTTTCAGAAACACCTAAATCTTTAGATAGTACTTCATCAAAAAACTTTCAATATACAGGAGCTCGAGTGATTAATAACGTTTACGCTAGAACCAACAATCATATTACTATTGACAAAGGCAGTAATGACAGTTTAAATATAGATATGGGTGTTATTACATCCAAAGGATTGGTGGGTATTATTAATAAAGTGAGTGCTAACTATGCTAGAGTTCAATCTATTTTAAACAGCAATAGCCAAATCAATGCCCAACTCAAAAAATCGAAACATTTTGGATTTCTAACTTGGAACGCAAAAGATCCCAACATTGTACAACTCACTGAAATTCCTAAATTAGCGCCAGTTGTAGTAGGAGACACCATTATTACGGGAGGAAATTCTTCTATATTCCCCAAAGGAATTTTAATTGGCTCGGTGGTAGATTTTATTATAGGAGACAACGATAGTTATACAATTGATGTATTATTATTTAATGACATGACTAACCTTAGTCATGTATATGTAATTGAAAATCCGAATAAGAAAGAGATTGTTCAACTAGAAGC
>JBNMOX010000177.1:0-4646 GCA_051275835.1 Patiriisocius sp. | reverse complement strand
TTACACCCACACTTCTCCTTTTCTGGACATAATTTTACGGAACATTTTGACACAGAGCGTGCCTTACTAAAAGCGACGTTCTTATTGGCAAAATACTTGCAAGCACCTTTAAATGCTACTAGCAAAAAACAGCGAACTGCTTTTATGACGGTTTCCCGTTTAGACGGAAAATTTGGAATGGACAAGCGTTCTAATATTTCTATCATTGCTGGTGGATTATCTGGATTAACCAAATGCATGAATTTAGAATGGTCTCCAGTATTTTGTAGAGCGATTGATGCAAAACCTGAACTATCGGCGAAAGAGATTGCTGATAGTTTATTCCTAGAATTGCACGATGCTGATGTTCGTTATGTAGATGTTGCGATCAACGAAACGGGAAGAATGACCTATGAGGTTACACCTAATGAAGTTTCTGCTACCGAAAACTACCAACAAACCGTTACAGACAAAGATGTATTTCTAGTTGCTGGAGGTGGTAGAGGTGTTACGGCTACCTGTATCAAAGAAATGAACATTTCTTTTAAATCTAAATTTATCTTATTGGGTAGATCTTCTTTAGATTTTGAACTACCAGCATATGCGCTACATGAAGACAATCCTGCAAGCCTTAAAAATGCCATTATGCAGGATATGAAAGCGAGTGGTGAAAAAGTTTCCATTAAAGGCTTGAACAGTACATTTAATAAATACGTTGCCAAAAAGGAAATTGAAGAAACCATTACTCATATCAAAGAAAATGGGGGAGATGCTGTGTATGTGGCTGGGGATGTTACGAACTTAAGCATCAAGCCTGAATTACTTACAATAGAAAAGGAGTGGGGAAAAATCACTGGGATCATTCACGGAGCGGGTCGTTTAGCAGATAAATTAATTCAAGATAAAACAGAACAAATTTTTGACGATGTTACTTCGGTAAAATTAGACGGTTTATTAAGTCTTTTAAAAATGGTCAACATCAATGAACTGAAGCATTTAATTATGTTTTCGTCCGTGGCCGGTTTTTATGGAAATGTTGGCCAGTCGGATTATGCGATGGCAAACGAAATTTTGAGTACTGCAGCACATTTGTTTAGTACAAACCATCCAAATACAAAAGTAACCGCAATTAACTGGGGAGCTTGGGAAGGTGGAATGGTGAGTCCTGAATTACAAAAAATGTTTGAAGAGGCCGGAGTTTCTTTGGTAAACCACCCTGGCGGAGCTGCTCGTTTTGTTCAAGAATTAAACGGAGCCTATCACAACCAACCACAGGTAATTATTGGCGGAACCTTACCCGCTGGCATTTCAGATATTTCTGGGGATCCTAAGATCTATACAATTCAACGAAATTTAAGTTTGAAGGATAATGCCTTCTTAAACCATCACGTCATTCAAGGCAGCCCTGTTTTACCTATGGTAAACGCTACAGCTTGGATGGCAGATTCTTGTGTAAAACTATTCCCAGATTATACATTAGCTAGCATAGAAAACGTAAAACTATTTAAAGGGATTGTTTTCGACGGTACGGAGAAAGAGTCTTATTTCACAGAAATTAAGGAGCAAAGTAAAACGGCAGACAGTATCGTTTGTGATGTAACTGTGTATAGTAAAGGGGCAAAACTTCCTTTAAATCACTATCGCTCTACCGTTACTTTGATGCGGAAAAGAAGCGATAAACCTACCTTTAAAACACCTAAATTAAAAGAGAACAGGATAGCAGGAGCTACTTTTTATAAAGATGGTTCTTTATTCCACGGGGCTTTTTACCAAGGAATCGAAGCCGTTTTATCTATGGATAAAAAACAAGTTTTATTACAATGTAAAGCTCCAGCAGTTTCTTTTGAAGATCAAGGGCAGTTTCCTAGTACGAGTTTAAATGCATTTTTCTTAGATATTCAATACCAAGGAATGGTAGTATGGGTGCAAAAGTTTCATAATGGAGCAAATAGTTTGCCTTTACAAACCTTAAAAGGATTTGTTTATGGGGAAATTCCTTCCAATAAAAGTTTCTATGTACATATAAAAATTCAAGAAAATTCAAGCACAAAAATGATTGCAGATTGTACCGTATACGATGAAAATGGAGATGTATTCTTATTCACCCAAGGGGCAGGATTAACCGTTTCAGAAGGCTTAGCCTGGTAAAAAGGATGGAAATGTAAATAGAATGTCTCAAGGCTTAGCATAGGAGAATTATTACATACCCCCAAACGTCCCAATCAATTAGAAAAATGAAAGAAAAAATAGCAATCATCGGTATGTCATCCCTTTTTCCTGGGTCTAAAACCCTACAAGAGTTTTGGAACAACCTCATGGATAAAAAAGACTTGACTGGCATGGCAACAAAAGATGATTTTGGTGCCGACCCTGAGCTCTTTTATAAAAAAGATAAGGGAATTATAGACAGCTGTTACTCCCTACGTGGAGGTTATATTCGCGATTATACTTTTAAGAGTGCAGACTTTGGTCGTCAAGACTTAGATGCCTTAGATCAAATGTATCAATGGGGTTTGCAAGTAACCAAGGATGCTTTAATACATGGAGGCTATTGGGATAAACCCCAAGCCTTAAATAGTTGTGGCGTGATTTTCGGGAACTTATCTTTTCCAACAAAATCTTCCCATAAGATTCTTGCTCCTATTTATACAAAAACCCTCGAAAAAGGAATTAAAACCCTTTTAAAAGACGACAGTTTTGAAATTCCAGCAACCGAATATGACATCCCACAAAATAATCCATTAGAAGGAGATGTTTCCGAATTGGTTAAAAATATCATTGGTTTAAAGGGAACAAATTTTGATTTAGATGCCGCTTGTGCTTCCTCCTTGTATGCCATAAAGATGGCTTGTGACGAATTGTTAACAGGCAAAGCAGATATGATGTTGGCAGGAGCCGTTTGCTCTTCAGACCAATTGTTTATCCATATGGGATTTTCTATTTTCCATGCTTATGCAGCCCACGATAAAAAGTACTCACCATTAGATAAGGATTCTGCTGGATTAGTATCCTCTGAGGGTGCTGGGATGATTCTTTTGAAACGTTTGGCAGATGCAGAAAAAGATGGAGATAATATCATCGGTGTAATTTCAGGCATTGGTTTGTCTAACGATGGAGCGGGGAAATTTTTATTAAGTCCCAACCCAAAAGGGCAAACATTGGCTTATGAAAGAGCTTATAATGGAACCATTGCTAAGGAAAACACTTCGTATATAGAATGCCATGCTACAGGAACTCCTCTTGGCGATGTTACAGAAATCAATTCACTCGAAACATTTTTTGGAGACAATCCAGATAAATTGCGTTTAGGTTCTGTAAAATCAAATATGGGGCATATGCTAACGGCTGCAGGAATGCCTAGTTTAATGAAGGTATTACTTTCAATGGAACATAATATGATTCCCCCTGGAATTAATATGTCTGAGGCAATACAGTCTGAAAATGGTTGGTTTACTCGAGATCAAATTATAGAAGAACCTTTAAAATGGGAAACAAACTATAAACAAGCCGCTGTAAATTCCTTTGGATTTGGAGGGACTAATGCCCATTTGGTTTTAGAAAACCATCATAAAGAAAAAAGGAAAAAACACAAAGATGTAAGACTAAAGGAAATGGCCATCACGAGTATGGAAGTTCATTTTGGTGATTGCGATACCTTAGAGACTTTTTACCAATCTATTTTTGAAGGAAGACAGCATTTTTCTGAGATGCCTGTATCCCGATGGAAGGGTTTTGAAAAAAACAGTGAAGTATTAGCTAGTTTTGGTTTAGAAACGAAAAATCCACCGAAGGGAAACTTTATAGCGGAGTTTGATATGGATTTAATGCGTTATAAAATCCAACCTAATGAAATAGGCACCATGGAACCACAGCAAGCTTTAATTTTAAAGGTTGCCGACCAGGCCATTCAAAAATCAAATGTAAAACGAGGGGAAAACGTGGCCGTTTTAATCGCTATGAATCCCGAGCTTGCGATACATCATTACTTAGCGCGCTGGGACAGCCAGTGGCAACTAGACAAAGCATTAGACAGTGCCGGTATCGATTTAGAAGAAACGCAAAAAGCAACTCTTTTGGCCGAGTGTCGTAATATCTTATACCAAATAGGGAACGTACAAACGCCAAGTCAACATACTAGTTTTGTTGGTAATATTATGTCGAGTCGTATTTCTGCTTTATGGGATTTTAACGGACCATCATTTACAATTACCAACGGAAATAACGGTACAACAAGAGCTTTAGAAGTGGCACAAAACATGCTGTCTTTAGGTGAAGTTGATGCCGTTGTTGTGGGTGCCGTAGATTTTTCTGCTAGTATGGAAGCCGTTCTCTTACGAAATCTAGTAGAAACTATAAATCAAAACGAACAACCAAGTTTGTCTTTTAATGCAGACGATTATGGTTGGTTGATTGGAGAAGGAGCATCGGCCATTGTTTTAAAAGCAAGTGAAACTATAAACAAAAAAGACACTGTGTATGCTACCATTGATGCTATAGGAGATTTGGCAACAACAGAACATATCGCCTTACAAGAATTAGTTGCTTCTGGATGTAAGCAGGAAGATCAATTGGAAGAAGCTCAATTAATAGCTAATACATTGCCCAATAAAATTGCATTAGGATCGGTAAAAACGCATATTGGACATACGTTTGCTGCGGCTGGATTA
>JBNMOX010000176.1:0-4666 GCA_051275835.1 Patiriisocius sp. | reverse complement strand
CATTATTTTATGAACAAAAAGGATTCATGTCGCACATGAAAATTAAAAGTGGCGATGATGATTTATTTGTAAATGAAGCAGCCACAGCGTCAAACACTTCCATCTGTATCGACCCCGAGGCTTTCACATACTCAAAGCCTAAAACCTCTTGGAAAAGTTGGTTTAGCCAAAAAAGGAGACATATTACTTCTGCTACACATTATAAAAGGATTCATCAATTTTTACTCGCTACTTACTTTATTGCAAATGTGTTCTTTTGGGGACTTAGCATTGCTGCCTTATGGAGTGCCTTTTGGAAAATAGGCTGTATTATTATTGGCATACGCATCTTGATACAACATGTCATTTTAGGAAAGGCGGCTTACACATTAAAAGAGCAAAACCTGATTCCATTTTTTTTACTTTTAGAGGGATTTTTAATTGCAGCTCAAATTGTTATCTTTATTTCAAATAGATTTTCAAAACCAACTCAGTGGAAATAGATAAAGACCCTGTCCATATTCAAGTGGCAAATGCAAAATTAGGAAAACAATCTGCATATAATTTTTTACTAGACCGTTTTTGGAATGAAGTCTATGGCTTTCAAATTAAACGCGTACAAAACGAATTTGAAGCAGAAGACATTACTATTGAAACATTTGCAAAAGCCTTTGATAAAATTCACTCCTTTAAAGAAGAATATGTTTTTAGCACTTGGCTAATTGCTATATCAAAAAACATTCAAATAGATAAGACTAGAAAAAAGAACGCCACGTTACACTCGCAATCCAATACTGCAAGTGAAGCACAATTAGAAAGTGTTCCAGACGCAAATCCTACTCCAGAAGATGTTTTGATTACAAAACAAAATTTAGCCCAATTATTACGTGACATTAAGCTTCTAAAACCTGCATATCAAGAGGTGATTCATTTGCGCTATTTTCAAGAAATGAGCTACACAGAAATTGCCCTAGAACTGGATGAACCCTTAAGCAATATTAAAGTACGATTATTACGCGCAAAGAAATTATTGGCAGAAATTATTACCAAAAAGAATAATCTTTGAAATCACTCTTCTCCAAATTAGGACCTGGTTTTTTATTTGCTGGTGCTGCTATTGGGGTCTCACATCTCGTGCAATCTACGCGGGCTGGTGCTGATTTTGGTTTTGGACTCCTTTGGGCATTGCTCCTTATTAATATTATAAAATACCCTTTTTTCCAATTTGGTCCCCGCTACGCAAGTGCTACTGGAGAGAGCCTACTTGAAGGGTACAAAAAAATAGGCAAAGGTGTTTTGGTGGTGTATTTTATCATCTCATTCGCCACGATGTTCACCATACAAACAGCGGTCACTATTGTTACAGCTGGCATAGCTACGTCCCTATTTGAAATAGGATCTATTCTTATTTGGACCCTAATTATCACCCTTACTTGCTGTGTTATTTTAATTATAGGAAAATACAAAGTACTTGACAAAGTGATGAAAATTACGGTACTATCACTTACCGTGAGCACTATCGTTGCTGTTGCATTATTAGTCCCAGAAGCAACAAGCATTAACCTTACACAAGTGATTCCTAGCGATGCAGTAACAATAGGCTTTTTAATTACCTTTATGGGATGGATGCCAGCACCGCTTGATATCTCAATTTGGAACTCTATCTGGACGGTTGAAAAGCAAAAAAGTAATCCAAGTATTACACCAAAGCAATCCTTATTCGATTTTAACACGGGATATATTACGACTACTATTTTAGCTATTGGATTTCTATCCCTGGGAGCCATTGTTATGTATGGAAACGGCGTGCAATTTTCCTCAAAAGGGGGCGAGTTCGCCAATCAACTTATTGGTTTATACACAGAAAGCCTAGGAGACGGAGCCAAAATAATTATTGGCATTGCCGCATTAACCACCATGTTTAGTACCACCCTAACCACATTGGATGGTTCTCCAAGAGTGATGCACCGTTCTTCGGAAATTTTATTAAACAAAGCTCTTCCTAAAGGATATATATTTTGGCTATCGATTCTTATTATTGGAACGCTCACTATCTTTTTCTTTTTTGTTTCAGAAATGAGTTTACTTATCAAAGTTGCGACTATTCTTTCTTTTCTAACAGCTCCTTTTTACGCCATTATCAATTATATAGTCATTACTGGAAAAAGCACGCCAAAAACAGCGCAGCCAAACCTAGGGATGAAGATCTACAGCATAATTTCTATTGGTGTTCTAATTGCCTTTAGTATTTGGTTTATTACAACTCTGTCATAAAAAGCATAGAACATTTCTGCCAACATCTAGTAAAAACTTTAGGAAAGCAAGACCCTAAAAAGGGTATACTATTAATTTTTGTATCCGTATCTTTGTATTCTATGAGTACGGAAACCTTAGTACCAAAGCAAAGAACTCCTAAACCTAAATGGCTTCGTGTAAAATTACCTACAGGTAAAAAATACACAGCCTTGAGAGGCTTAGTTGACAAATACAACCTGCATACTATTTGCACTTCTGGAAGCTGCCCAAATATGGGTGAATGCTGGACAGAAGGAACCGCTACCTTTATGATTCTAGGAAATGTTTGCACACGTTCTTGCGGTTTTTGCGGCGTTAAAACAGGAAGACCTGAAGATGTAGATTGGGATGAACCAGAAAAAGTAGCCCGTTCCATAAAGATCATGGGCATTAAACATGCCGTAGTTACTTCTGTAGATCGTGATGACTTAAAAGACATGGGCTCTATTATTTGGGCAGAAACAGTGAAAGCAATTCGCCGTATGAACCCAGAAACAACACTAGAAACACTTATTCCAGACTTTCAAGGAGATACCACAAACATAGACCGTATTATTGCGGTACGTCCCGAAGTCGTATCTCATAATATGGAAACGGTGAAACGATTAACGCGTGAGGTTCGTATTCAAGCTAAATATGAAAAAAGCTTAGAGGTATTAAGATACCTTAAAGACAATGGCATTAACCGCACCAAAAGCGGGATGATGTTAGGCTTGGGAGAAACAGAAGAAGAAGTAATTCAAACCATGCGTGATTTAAGGGATGTAAACTTAGACGTATTAACCATTGGCCAATACCTACAACCTTCAAAAAAACACCTACCTGTCAAAGAATTTATTACACCTGAACAATTCAAAAAATACGAAGAAATTGGGCTAGAAATGGGTTTTAGACATGTAGAAAGCAGCCCATTAGTTCGTTCTTCTTACAAGGCACAAAAACACCTTACATAATACACACTATGGCAACAATTAAAGTTGGTATTAACGGCTTTGGACGCATTGGCAGAAGGGTATTTAGATTGTTATTAGACCACCCCGATATTGAGGTTGTTGCTATTAATGACATTGCAGACGCCAAAACGCTCAGTCATTTAGTGAAATATGATAGTCTTCATGGCGTGCTTCATAAAGAAGTAATTAGCAAAGTCAATAGCATTATTATAGGAGAAACATCTTATCAATTTTCTTCTGAAACCAACATTTCAAACATATCTTGGCCAGAAGTAGATATTGTTATTGAAGCCACTGGAAAATTTAAAACAAAATCCCAACTAGAAGAACATATTACAAGGGGAGCAAAAAAAGTTATTCTTTGTGTCCCTCCGCTAGATGATACTATAAAAATGGTTGTAATAGGGGTAAATGATCATATCATAAATACAGACGATACCATCATATCAAACGCATCCTGCACGACCAACAATGCTGCACCAATGCTGCAGCTTATCCATGGTGTTTTTGAAATTGAACAAGCGTATATCACTACAGTACATTCTTATACTTCAGACCAAAGTTTACACGATCAACCTCATAGAGATTTACGCAGGGCTCGTGCCGCGGGACAATCTATTATCCCCACCACTACAGGAGCAGCAAAAGCACTCACTAAAATTTTTCCAGACTTAAATAACGCCATTGGTGGTTGTGGCATAAGAGTTCCTGTAGCAAATGGTTCTTTATGCGATATAACCATTAATGTAAAAAAAGAAACTTCTATAGCAGCTGTAAATGAGTTATTTAAAACAGCTGCAACCGCTTCCCTAAAAGGCATTTTACAATACACAGAAGACCCTATCGTATCTATCGATATTGTAGGGAATCCTCACTCTTGCATTTTTGATTCACAAATGACATCTGTAATTGGCAAAATGATAAAAATTATTGGATGGTATGATAATGAAACTGGTTATTCTTCAAGAATTATCGATTTAATTCATAAAATATCGAGTAAATAACTATATTTACCGACAAACTACATCTTTTTGATGAAAAAAGCGTTTATTTTTTACTTACAAATAGTAGTTGTTTTTATCCTATGTATAGCCCCCTGCACACTGGCGGCTCAAGGTATGGATGCCAGCAAAACTATGTCAGTTCAAGACTCTATAAAGCTCGTTGAGCAATATAGAGACGGCACCTATAAAGCAATTCAAGCACTAGATTTTAATCTTGCATTAAAAAACATCAGAAAAGCAAATAAGCTGGTTAGTAATATTGACGACTTAACACTCAAAGGAGAGATTGTTCACACCAACGCACAACTTCAGTATTATCTTCAAAATTATGATAGAGCTTCAAAATTAAACAAAGACGCTATTGAAATCATTAAACTCTCCAAGGACAAAGAAAATCTCGGAAAAGCCTTTTCATTACAAGGGTTTATAGCTGCC
>JBNMOX010000175.1:0-4687 GCA_051275835.1 Patiriisocius sp. | reverse complement strand
ATTTGAAATTTATAAGACCCCCAAAGTGAGTTCCATATTGTAAAGAGGCAGCACCTCTTAACACTTCAATTTTTTCAATGGCTTCGGCTGGAGGTGTATAGTAACTCTCTGGATACCCCAAAACATCTGCAGAAATATCGTATCCATTTTGACGTGTGTTAAAATTAGACGTTCTATTGGGATCTAGACCTCGACCCCCTATATTGAGTTGTAAACCAGCGTCATTGTTTTCATAAATATTTAACCCTACCACTTGTGCGTAAATTTGCCGAGCATTTCCACTCGCTAGATTTACTGTAAGATTATCTAACACTACCACTTCACTCTTTTTACCAGCATAAATAGCAGTACCTTCCACTTCTCTTAATTTTCTTAATGCAAATATTCTTTCTTTTCGTTTTGTAATAAGCACTTCACTTAACGTTTCTCCTAAGATTGGTAATACAACTATAAGAGTCATGTCTTCTGAAATTTCCTTTGTGATTTCAACCACTTCGTATTCAAAAGAAAAAACAACAAATGTGTAGGCTCCTGCAGCTAGATTTTCAAATTTAAAAACTCCCAAACTGTTTGTTTTCACAGAAGTTCCTAAGGTTGTATTATATATTTCGGTATTCGCAATGGATGTTTTTGTGTCTTCAGAAATCACGGTACCAGAAATAGTAAACTGTGCCTGAGCAGTCGTAAAAATTAACAGAAAAAGTACAACCAAATAATGGCTAAGGTGCTTCATATATTTTATTATAATCCTTGTATGGTATCGTTAAAGTCTAAAATCCAATCTTTATGCACAAACGCATCGTCCACTTCCAATAAATTAACTGTAGGATTAATGTATTGTTTACTTAATCTTCCATTAAGCGCTACGTAACTTTCTACATATACCGCTATATTTTGATGGCCTTGATTTGCAAAGTGCGTTCCCAAATAATGTGCATACTGGACTATAAAGTCGGCTTGTGTGCTCATTTGTTTTTCTTGAAAAGGTGTTAAAAAATCACTGTTATTTACAGCAAACTTCTTACCACTTTTTGTGTCTTTGATCGTAAATTGAGCGTAGCCTGCTTTTTCCATCAACATCACACGCCACGAAAAACGATAGCCTTCTTCGGTCCAAAATAACTCACCTGGATACGCCAAATAACGCCATGGTAAAAGCAACTGAATCACCATAAAAACTCCTATTACATAGGGGGCTATCGTATCCTTAGAAACTTGCTGTTTCTTTTTAATTTTAACAGGTTTAAAAAGCCGTATTTTTTTTAATATTTTAGAAAAAAATGAAAGAACACGTTCATGAAACGATGCATCAAAAAAGATAAGCGTGCTTACAATCATGATATATGGAAACATACCTATAGGAAATAATACCCGTGTTAATACATGAAAAATTACCACAAAAATAAAAGCAATAGAACGAGAAGGTTTATAGAGCAATAAAAAAGGAATGGCTATATCATAAAAGGCACCTCCCCAACTAAAGGCATAATGCATCCATTCTTGTTGTAAGAGATTTCCTAAGAGAGGAACATCATATCTAGAAGGCAACCAAATCTGTAATGGCATGGCCTCCAATAACCAATCACTATTAATTTTAGCAAGACCGGCGTAAAAATAGACAATACAAAGTAGTAGTTTAATGCTATCAATAGTCCAAGCTGGAACGTTATTAACTCGTATTTTTTTGCTACGTAATGCGTCTACTGAGTAATAGCAATTGGCAGGTAAAAAAATAAGCAGAAAGCTTAAACAGCTTATAAAATAATAATGATTGAGGTAAGTTGTCTTGTCTAGTAACTCTATGTAAGTAAAACTTAAAAAAAAAAGAATGACTGCAATTCTATATTTATAGCCTATGGCTACACAAAAAGCTGCCAAAGCACAAATAACAAATAACAAATAGGTATAATTTCCCAAAAGCGGCAACCAATCAAACCCATAAAATGAAAATGCAAAGATAGGCTCTATATATAAGGTGTGTATCCACCCATAACTCCAAAAGCGAATAATACTCGCTAGCATCATGAAACCAAACAAAATACGAAAGACCGCCAATGGGGCGGCCTTTGTTTGTTTAGTTAGGTATGAGGTGTTTAATAGCTGCATTAATCTCCGTCTGCATCTACATAGTTAATATCAATACTTAAAGCTTGTAGCATGTCTACTTTCATTAAAATTACATTCCGTTGTAGTTCATCATAGGCTTGTAGCATTTTACTATTATCACTTTCTATTTGACTAACAAAATTAGCTTGCAAACCACTAATTTCAACTTGTGCCGCTTCAAATTGAGTATTAATGAGGGCACTTAGGTCAGTCCCATTTTTCACTGTATTTAGCGCATCTAAATAAGCTTTTAAACTTGCTCCATTTGTACCGGAAACACCTGTACCATTAAAGAAATTTTGTGTCGCCCCTAAAGATATCTCTAGCAATTGTTTAGAATTTTCTTGGCTGTGTAATCCTTCTACATTTTCAGGAAGCGGGCTTCCAGAAAACACCCCTGCAGGAATACCAACTTTTCCAGCACGTAAGGCTTTTTCATAATAGAATAAAAATGCATTTACCGTTTGATCTACTGCTCCAGATGAAGAAGAACTGGTGTTAGCAATATAGGCTTCTCTAAATCCATTACTCCAATCAGATCTTACTTGAGCAGTAAGTGTCTGCATGGTTTGTACAAGACCTGTAAGATATACCTTATAGTTTTCTGCTTCATTACTTGTAGTGAAAAAGGCAATAGTCGCCTCATCTGTCCCTAAACCGTGCAGTAAATAATCTATCGCTGGAAACCCTTGAACATCTAATGTTGAGGGGAGTTCTAAATTCCAAGATCCGCTAGAAACCAATGCATCCAGTTCTTGGGTATTTATTGGATACACATTAAAACGATTCCGGAAGTTTAATTGTTCAGCCCTACCAATTTCAAACATAGACACTGTTTGAAAAGCTTGATACGCAGATAACCAAGAACTTCTAGCGCTTGCAAGCGATATTGTAGAAGGTGCAGCAACAAAATCTTCTGTAGCTACTGACAATGTATTTAAAGAAGTTTCAAGCGCAGTATACCCTGGTAGAATAAAATTATCAGCCCAATGTACCAACATAGCACTACGATTAAACGTATCTGAAGGACTTGTTGTTTCTATGGTATCGTCTCCTCCACAGGATAGAAAAAACAGCACTAAAAACGCTATAGCTAAAGGAGTATATTTCATGTTTCTTTTTTTTTGCAAAAATAATTAAAAACAACTGTTTTTTTATACTTTTAAAACAGTTGCTTTATAAATTAACATTTTTTTAATTTGCACTTGCTGCTTGTGCAACGGTAAAGCTAAACTTGGCAGCAATCGTTTCAGAAATAGCATCTAGGGTTGCAGGCGTAACGTCCCAAAATCCGTTAGCACCGTCATTCATAAGATCTGCAATAAACCCATCAACTTCAGATTTTGTAAATAATGCGGTTCCAGATTGGATATCTCTCGTAAAACGAAGGCTAGTTAGAAAACCATATCCTTCAGAAAGGTCATGAAAAGCACCTCCAAAATCATTATTTCCGAGAGCTATTTTACCATTTTGAAGGTAGTAGATAGAACGAATAGCAATCACTTCAGATATTTTTTGTTGTAAAATGGCAGCTTGTGCATTTCTAACTTCGTAGTTTTTGGCAACTATTGCAGCTCTACCCAATTTAAACGCATCAAAAATTTCTTGAGTAATACCCGTAAAATCTGTATCGCCCTCTACCCTACCAACATATTTATTTAAAAAATTATCAGCTTCTCCAATAGCAGGAACAGGATTTACTACATCTGCAGCTGCTCCAAATAAATAACCGTATCCTTCATCCCACTTATGCTCCATAGTAGTGTATGGCTTATCTCCATCTAGTACATCGTTATTATTATTTTCTACATTACTTTCTGCGTCCAATACAGAGGTACTTAAATAGTTATTAATAATTTGATCCGTCATTAAACCCCCTATCAGTCCCTTTGCAAATGCTTGATTATATTCTAATCCTTTTGAGGATATATATCGTGTCGATGAACCATCTGCTATTTGACCTGCCACTCCTGCAGAAGCTACTGAATTCCAGTTTGGAAATACTTCTTGGGTCTGTGATGTGATATAGGTATCAAACTGTGCTTTGATCGCCGTTGCCTCAGTCGCATTTGAACTAAAAAAGTCTGTGGATGCAGCTACTTTACTTCGAACGCTTTTACCAGATTCGTTTAAAAAAGTATCTTCAAAATCTACTGCTCCTTCTTGGTGATCGAACATAGCTTGAATAGAAGACTGTGTTGCATTGTCCACATCTTTAAATGCACTTACAATTTCTTCAGCCATCAAAATACGTGTGGTTTGTCCGCTAAAAGAAACGGTAGATTGGTTATTTCTTGTAAAGGTATAATCTGCAGGAGCTTCTACTGGAATTACCAAAACATCTGGTGTACTATCATCATCACTGTTACAAGAGACAAAGAATGTGGCTATAAAAATAGGAAGTATGATAAATTTTTTCATGTTAAGTTTATTTAGACTGAATATAGATAGTTAATTAATTTCAGGGGCAAAAATAAGAACATGTTTTGGTTTACGCAAGCTTATTTAGATTAAATTTAAATAAGAAATGTTCCGAAATTATTAAGAAAAAACAAAGACCTATATTACAGAAACTTAGAAC
>JBNMOX010000174.1:0-4688 GCA_051275835.1 Patiriisocius sp. | reverse complement strand
AAGAGCTAATATCGATAAAGCTGCAAAGGTGTTAGCATATAATCCTCAAACCACGCTTAGAGCTGGTTTGAAAGCTCAAATAGCTTGGTGTAAATCAATGTTATAAAGCTTCTTCTTCTTCTTCTTCTTCTTCTTCTTTTATTTCTTCAAGAAAATCTTTTAAAGCAAGTCCATAGATCGATGTTTTGATTCTAGGAGTAAGCGTTTTGTAGATAGTGTCAAGATATTTTGCATTTGCATTGTATATCTCACTAAGCGCTAAAAATGGAGCGATTTCATAGTCACTATTATTGAGCGCATAGTTTACCGTTGCTAAGTAGCTACTCGTTAACACTCGTTTTTGTAGCTGATCAATAGAGTCTACACGATTCAAGTTTTTCTCTTGAGCAGCTTGTATGAGTAGTGCGGTAAGCTCCCTATTTTTATTAGTATAGCGTTGTATGAGTATTTTGTACTCTGCGTATTTTTCTTGGTTTTTGGATCCCCTAATCACTGCGTTTTCAAGAAAATTATCTAGTGTAGTGTTAATCGTAATATCTCCTGCTTCTGCAAAGAAAGGAATAGCTCCCACCTCTTGTTCTATATTTTGGATTTTTAGGCTTAAAAAGTATAGCTCAGGACTTGAAACGGTTTCAGAAAAAGAAAAATGCGCATCTCCTTGCACGATCATTGAATCTACCGTTTTAAATATAGAATCTTCGGTTTTTTGAAGTAAAAGTGTGCCTTCTTTCATGCCTTTCACAAAACCGGTAAGTCGCATTTCGTTTTCTTTAGGAGCACAACTTATTACGGTGATAATGCTAACTAAAATGAGTACAATTTTTTTCATAGTTTCTGAAATTTTAACAGGACAAAGATGGTTTAAAATTTCAGAAAATAAAAGTGTGCTTCCTGCTATTTTAGGAAAGATATTGGTCTTAACCCGCGGCAGCCAATTGCATTAAAAAAGTACAGGCAACGGCACCAATAGTTCCAATGGCATAGCCAAATACTGCCAATAAAACACCTACAGTAGCTAAAGAAGGATGAAATGCCGAGGCCACAATAGGAGCAGAGGCAGCGCCTCCAACATTGGCTTGACTTCCTACCGCTAGAAAGAAGTAGGGTGCTTTAATAAGCTTGGCGACCAAAATGAGTAATCCTGCATGAATAATCATCCATACCGCTCCAATAATAATGAGCTGCCAATTATCAAAAATGAGCATTAAATCCATTTTCATCCCAATGGTTGCTACTAGGATGTATATAAACACACTCCCAAATTTACTGGCGCCAGCACCTTCAAAACTACGTAGTTTAGTGTAGGATAAAACGATACCAATCATGGTGGTGATAGAAATCATCCAGAAAAAGGAAGAGCTTAAAAAGGTAAATAAATTACGAGTAAGTCCTGGTGCTAGGCCATTCACAAAATCTGTAAAAAAGGCACTCATATATCCTGCACCAAAATGGGCAAAGCCAACGGTGCCAAACGCTATAGCACCGAGAATCATTAAATCTGTGAGGGAGGCATTCCTACTCACTTCTTGGGTATAGCTAGCTACTTTTTCTTTTAAGGCTTCAATAGCAGTAGTATCTGCACCTAACCATTTATCTATTTTTTCAGACTTGCCAATACCAATTAATATAATGGCCATCCATACATTGGCTACTACAATATCGACAAAGACCATCCCGCCATATAAAGCTTGGTTATAGCCGTATACTTCTAGCATAGCAGTTTGATTAGCACCTCCACCAATCCAACTTCCTGCAAGAGTAGATAAGCCTCTCCAGACAGCATCTGCGCCCTCACCGCCTACTGCTTCTGGCCAAAAACTTCCAACTAGAAGGACGGCAATAGGACCTCCTATAATAATGCCAGCGGTTCCTGTTAAAAACATAATCAGAGCTTTGGGGCCTAAATTAAAAACAGCTTTTAGATCAATACTCAGGGTCATTAATACCAAGGCAGCTGGGAGTAAGTATCTACTCGCTACATAATACAAACTAGTTTTTCCTTGTACCGCCTCTCCTGTTTCGGATATGCTTATCCACTCTGGAGCTATAACCCCAGTTGTGGTGAGTAATGCTGGAATGAAATAGGCAATAAATAGGGCAGGAACAATACTATAAAAGCTTTTCCATGCTCCTTCTTTTTTGGATGAAGTATAAAAAATCAAGCCTAAAGCAATCATTAATACCCCAAACACAATAGTGTCATTCGTAAATAGAGGTGTAGTGTCTTCTATAATTTGGGCAGCTGTGTCTTGCATGGATTAGTTTTGATGCAAAATAGTTTTTTTAATTTAGAATTGAGAATTCAGGATTCAGAATTTTTTGTTTTGATCGAGGTTCCTCTTTCTTATTTCTTTTTAGGACTTCTATTATTCTTTTTTAGTAACTCGTTAAGCATCCACTCAATTTGGCCATTAGTAGAGCGAAATTCATCACTAGCCCATTTTTCAATGGCCTTCATCATGTCTTCATTGACGCGGAGTGCAAATGCTTTTTTCTTAGCCATATTTTTCATACCCAATCAGTGGGTTATTTTTGTTTTATAAACCTGCTAATTTCATTAATTAATTGCGGCATTACAGGCATTTTATAATCGTTATAGGTCTTTTGGTTTTCTAAGGGGTCTTTCCCTTTAATTTCTTTAAGTACATGGTTCATATTAGGTATGATAGTATAGGTTGCGCCCGGCTTTGCTTTTTGTAATATTTCAGCTTCGCTTACTGCTACTTGGATGTCTTTATCCCCATTCATAATAAGTACCGGGATGTTTAGTGTAGCGATTCCTTCTTGTGGATTGTATAGCATCCAACTTCTAATAAAAGATTGTATAGCAGGTCTAAAAATTGATGCTAATCCAGGGCTGTATTTTTGGGTACTCCCACTAGCTCTTAGTTCATCAAAAGCTTGGCTTGCATTTTCTTGTAATTCTGGTGCTTGATTAGCCAATTGAGAGATAATAACTTCGTCAATCGATTGACCAGCACCGGCTATAGAAATAAAACCATTTATATCTTTTTGTGCTGCTACCATACCTACTAAAGATCCTTGACCATGTCCAATAATATAGATTTTTCCAAAAGAATTAGCTCTCTTAAAATACGCCACTACATCTTTAGCATCTTTAATAAAATCATCAAAGCGAATATGCTCTTCATTAATGCTTCTGTTTTTCATTTGCTTAACAATGCGCTTATCATATCTAAAACTAGCAATGCCGTCTTTGTATAAGCCTTCTGCCAAATAACGGAGGCAATTATTCTCCATCATTTGTTGATTTCCATTTCTATCGGTAGGACCAGAGTCACCAATAAGAATGGCAAGGGGTGGTGCTTCTGTTGTTTTGGGTACTAATATGGTCCCGTCTATAAGTGGAGAGACGCTAATTTTCCTACTATCTTCAGCTATACTTTGTGCCTTTAGGCTACCAAATGTTAAGAATACTACTAAGATTAAATATTTCATGTTTATTGTTTTTGTAATACAATTTCCTGTCCGCCTTGGAACAATGTAAAACCAGTAGCAGTATCATCTTTAGTTTCAAAATCTATTTTTACTTTCACTTGTGTATTCACAAAGGAATCTTCACGTATAGGAGTAAATAAAAATGCTTGTTGTCCTGTTACTTGGCCATATAATTGTCCGTCTTTATTAGTAACAGTAATTGTGAGTCCAAATTGTGAGTTTTTGTAAATACCTACATATTTTTGTATAATTTCTTCCGAAATTTTAATTGTCTCTATGTCATTTGAGTATAATGGATATTTTTCAGGGTCTACTAAGTGATCTTTTAAATCGCTTATATTTTGATCTCCTGTATTGGTGGCGATAGCAACAACCCTATTGTTTTCAAAATCAATTTCTAAGTGGGTGCTAAACCCGTAGGTGCCTCCACGGTGGAAAATATGATTATTTTTTTTAAACCAATTAATGCCTAATACTACAGACCCATCTGCTGTAGTATATTGAGTTTCTGTCGTAGCTTTTTGAGCTTCTGACAGTGGATTACTTTCAAGATATGATTTCCCGTAAGCAAGTAAGTCTTTAATGTCGGCACGCAAAGCTCCAGCTGGGGCTAGAATATCAAAATCCCAATGCGAAGTCGGTTTCCCTTTTGCATAGCCGTCTGCAAACTGTTGTGCTTTATTCTTAGGAACCACAAAGAAGGTGTTGTTCAAGTTTAATGGTGTTAAGACTTTAGAAGTTATTAGGGTTGTATATGGTTTATTTTCAATGATAGCCAATGCTTCTCCAAATAAGCCAACTGCTATATTGCTATATAAAAATGAAGTGCCTACGCTTTGGGTACCAAATTTTTTGAGATAGCCATAGATTGCTTTCCTGTCAAGGTGTAGATATGGGTTATCTACTACTTCAGGGACATAGCCTAATGGATAACTTATTAAGCCAGAGGTATGTGTTGCGAGGTGTTTAAATGTAATAGGAACTCCTTTAGGGTCTTTCAATTTTAAAGAATCTGGAAAAAAGTTAGTGATAGGGGTGTCTAATGATACTTTACCTTCCAGTACCATCTTCGAAAAAAGTAATGCTGTAAAGGTTTTGGTGATAGATCCAATTTCGTAAATCGTGTTTGTGCTTGCAAGCACTTTTGTTTCGGTATTTTGATATCCAGAAACATAATAATCGGTGTTCCCGTTTTGATATAAAGCAACTGCAATAGAAGGATTATCTCC
>JBNMOX010000173.1:0-4716 GCA_051275835.1 Patiriisocius sp. | reverse complement strand
CCTACACTATCATGCTCATCTTCTATTTCGCCAAATAATTCTTCAATAATATCTTCTACGGTAATAATACCGCTAGTTCCACCATATTCATCAACCACAACGGCAATACTCTTATGTTTTTTACTTAAAATATTGAGCACATCTTTTGCAAGCATAGTTTCTGGAACAAACAAAACAGGCATCAACACATCTTGAATGGTAGCTGGTTTTTTAAACAATTCAAATGAATGTATATACCCCACTACATCATCAATATTCTCTTGAAATACAATTATTTTGGAAAGACCCTTGTCAATAAACTGTCTGCTAAGTTCTTGAATAGAGGTTGACATATCTACCGCGATTACTTCGGTTCTTGGAATCATAACCTCACGAGATTTAATATCTGAAAAATCTAAAGCATTTTGAAATATTTGTATTTCAGAATCTATCTCATCCTCTGTTTCTACCGTTTCCATTTGCTCGCTAATGTAGTTCCCTAGTTCTATTTTACTAAAACTAAGCTGCACTTCATCACCATCCGTTTTAAATACATATTTAAGTACTAAATCTGATATCCATAAAATAAACTCGGAAATTAGTGAAAAAACAATGTAGAAAAAGTATGCTGGAAGGGCAAATATCTTTACCAAATCATTGGCGTATATTTGGAAAAACACCTTCGGTAAAAATTCTGCTGTGAGCAAAATAACCAAGGCAGAAACAATGGTTTGCACTAAGAGTCCCGTAGCGCCAACTAAAGGTATATATTGCATTAACAGGTCACCCATAAAAAACCCATACACGACCAAAGCAATATTATTACCCACCAGCATAGTAGCAATAAACTTTGAGGGCCTTTTGGTGATTTTTTTGAGAATAGCTGCTAAAAAATTTTGTTGCTTTTTTTCAATTTCAATATAAATCTTATTGGAAGATACATAGGCAATTTCCATCCCAGAGAAGAACGCAGAAAAAATAAGTGATACTACAATTATAATAAGATGGTATTCCAAATGTATTGAGAGCGTTAGGGTTCTTTAAACAAATATAGGGAATGCTGTTGATTTGAAGTTCAAATCGATTTGAAATCGAAATTAACAAGCTATAGGCACCTAAATTTAAGCTACAAATAAACACAGCACTAGGATTTCAGAAATAATACAAAAGACCTATTTTTTGTTTTGATCTTTATCGCGTTCTTCTATCATTTTTCTAAACTTACGTTTAAAGAAGAACATACAAATAGCTAAAATAGCAAAGAAGATATACATGTATGCCTGCCCTCTAAAATCAGCCCAATTTGTAAAAACTAAATACATAGAGAAAGCCGCCATAAGGATGTAGGCATATTCAAAAAGTTGGTATATTTTACTTCGCATTTTCTTCAGTTTCTTGTTGTTCTATAAGTTGTACTCCAGCATTTTTTCTAGACAAAAATTCTGTAAAATCTTGACTAGAGTCAAAACGAGCTCCATCATTATAAGAGCCATCTTTAAATTTAATTTGATAGGGCTGATCTGTAAAAACCCATTGATTAGCTTGATCCCAATACAATTGCGAAGCTTTCAATACCAAACTATCACTTGTAATTAATACTACATTTTCACGTAAATCTATCATTCCAGTAACGCCGTATCTAATTGCATAGTCTGAGGTGACTATGCTTTCATTACCGTCTTCCCAAAAATGGACTTCTACGCCATCTGGGAATTCTTGATACGGAAAATCATAATTAGAATAATCTAGTAAACTTTTGGCCAATAGGTTTGTCATTACTTTACCACTATCAGTATACTTGAGATTAATTTCTTTCCCAATAGCCAAAGGTTGATCATCCTTAATAGATAATTTTTGTTTGTCTTTATAATTAGCATCACATGCAAAAAGCGTAATAACCAAAAGTAGGGCCATCACGCTTTGTATGCTATATGATTTATGTATCATATTATAAGGCTGGTACTCTTACACTACCACCTACCCAGCAATTAAGGGATATTGTTTTTCCTGCCATACCAGCTGAAAAAATATCGGTTTTTTGTGGAGCACGAGCCAAATAGCTAATTGCGGCAGCTCTTGCGTTTTTTGCAATAGAAGGATCTACTCTGGCAGCTTTGTTTGCGTATTCTGCAGCTTTCCAGTTTACCGCTCTTTTCTCAAACGGAGTTCCACCACAGCTATTTGCACTTTTTGCTATCATAGCAGCAATTTTCAAATATGATCTACCGTCGTTTGGCTTCATCTCTAAAACTTTAAGGTAAAATGATCTCGCTGTATAGTAGCTAGATGCTTTACGCTTCTCTTCAGCAATCTTATAATAAATTCTTGCTTTTTTATTAGGATCAGATTGCATCCCAGCAGACTGCTCATAGTATTCTAGTGCTTTTGCACCATTTCCTTTTTGTGCCTCTAACTGTCCTAAGTACATTTTTGTGTCTGCACTTGGCTCCAATTTATCCAATTGTTCTACCAATTGGATAAATAATGGATCATCTGTACAATCTTTACCAGACAAACGACCTGCTGCACTTCGCACCCAGTTAATATCGTTTTTCTTAGCTTCAAAGTCTTTGCTGTATAGCGTTACTAGATTGGGGCAATCTGCAACACCACCTAACTTACTATCTACACTTCCTTTTACTTTACCAAAAATAGTAAGGTTCTTTTCGTATGCCTTTAACTTCTTTTTCTCTTTACTCGATAAAGTTTCTCCAGCTTCTTCCTTATCGATGAGCTCCGTAAGTTGTTTCGCCAACTTACCTTCTTCCACCTCCATTTTGTCTTTAACAACATCATACAAGTTAAAAACTTCTTGTAAATCTTTTTGACCTTCTGCGTATAAATCTTTTGCTAAAGAAAAATACGTATATAGTCCTTTTGGACTCTTAAAGTTTGCTCCATCTTTTTTGAAGGCATTATCAAAAGAATCAAACTGTTCTTGTTTGGTTCCAATTCCATTATCAAAACGTACTTGAGCTAATTTACTTAACACCTGGCCTTCTTTGGTTTTAGAAGGATAATACTGCATTCTCAACTGGTATGATTTCTCTAGGTCTAAAATTTTAGTTTTATCACCTTTCTTGATAAAATCTTCAAACATTTTCGCACCGTATTGGTACACTGCCATTGTAGTTTGTGGACATTTAGTTACTACATTATCATAATGCTTATATGCTTCTTGATAATTTTTCGCCTTTGCTGGTTCCGTAAATAAAGAAACCATTGCTATACACTCTTGTCCATCTTGCGCAAGTAAAGAAGTTGTACCTAGGGTTAGTGCAAGTAACATTCCTGTTAAAATAACGTTCATTTTCATTGTGGTAGTGTTTGTAGTATTAATCTAAATATCGTTTATCAAACCATTTGTCATTAAATGACAAACTTAAGAATAGGTTGAAAAAGTTTTCTTGTATTAAACCAAAATCTGTAGTTCCTCGTCTTCCAAACTCAAAACCTACATTTACATTAGAGAATAACCTCCCAACAGGCAGTCCAACTCCAAAAGATATGCCAAACTCATTTATGTCTTGACCATTTAAGTTTATACCGGTTTGTTCAAAACGAATTCCAGCTCTATAAACGATACGCTTATAGTAACTTGTAAGTGAATTATAATTAGGAATATAAAATCCTCCAATCCTATATTTTGAAGCATCCTCAAAATTAACATTGACCAAGTCAAAGGTACGATTCGTAAAGTTACTCGTTTTTTGGTTTACAAATTCAAGGCCAACAAACCAGTTTTTTGGTTTTCCAATTCCAGCACCAATTGTTAATTGAGATGGGAATGTAAAATCTGTATCCTCAACAGCAACCTCAATCTCCTCACGAACTATCTGAGATCCAGATGGTAATACAAATATGGTTGCTCTTTGGCGTTCATTTTGAGATTTAAAATCAGTCTCAGGGGTGTATGTTATTGAAGATCGAAACTCTAAGTATCTAGATACTTTCCTTTTATATCGTGCTCCAATATTAAAACTAAGACCAGATAAATCTGACCTATTTCTTTCTCTAGACCCTAGCTCAAGTCCTTCTCTCAAACTAAATGCTTCGTTTTTAATATTTCCGAAGTTATAATTAGTATCCAAACCTATACTTAGATTAGGTGTTATACGATAAGCAAATGTCAAAAAGGCCTTATTAAGACCTCCCTCTCCTATATAGGTAGTAGTAACATCATCACTAATGTTTTGTATATCATAACCAACAGAAGTATATGGAATAATACCAAAACTTCCAACCAGTTTTCCCATAGGAATTCCGATTGCAAAATAATCAAAAGAGGCTGTAGATTGGTCTTGCTCCTGTGTCTCTGTTTTTTGAGTCGTTGATTTGTAGCTTGCCCCTGTCGCATAATTTATCAACTCAAGGTCTGCTAATCCTGCAGGGTTTTGAATACTAAGGTGTATACTATCTGAGAATACACTTAAGCCCCCCATTGCTCTATTCTCTACAGTTCCTTTAAAATTAAGAGATCCAATACCGTAAAATGAATACGGTGACGAGGTCCCTCTTTGGGCCATAGTTACGGTAGTAATGAGTAAAAATACTCCAATGATTATTTTCTTCAACATCAATCTTTATTATTTTCTAAAATGAAATTTAAGCCTTCTAACAGAAAATTTGAGTTGGCAAAGATGTCATTTTTTAATCTATCTCGCAAAAAATGAGCGTCTCCACCTGTTAAAATAATTGTTATTTCGGCATACTGTCGTTTATATTCGTTTATTGCAC
>JBNMOX010000172.1:0-4736 GCA_051275835.1 Patiriisocius sp. | reverse complement strand
AAACAGGATTTTTATATTTATTTACTTTTTCGTCCCAACCAATAATGACTTCCCAATTATAAGGATCTAGATTTAACTTAACACGATCGAATTCTGCTAAAAGTAATTTCAGTAAATCTTTATTTTCTTCGGAAATATTAGCAGCATCGATCTCGATTCCTGCTTTTTCTAATGAAGGAATAGCACTAGAAACAGATTCTATAGTTTTAAAAATTCCATAGAGTTTTTGAGCTACTTCCGACTGCACATCTGCCTTTTTATCATAAGCTCTATTGCTTTCTGAAATTTCAGAAAGGTAACGTGTTCTTGCTGGAGGAATTACAAATATTTTCTCAGACATTTCATCTGTAACCTGGAATGTAGATTTTAAGGAAGTTTCTGTTTTCTCCTCCAATTGGGCCATAATAGCGCCGTATAGTTTATTCATCCCAGGGTCATTAAACTGAGAAGCGATCGTACCATATACCGGTAAATTATCTTGATGCGTATCCCACAGTTGGTGGTTACGCATGTATTGTTTTTTCACATCACGAAGTGCGTCTAAGGAGCCACGTTTATCAAATTTGTTAATTGCTACTAAATCTGCAAAGTCAAGCATATCAATTTTTTCTAATTGTGTTGCTGCACCAAATTCTGGAGTCATCACATAAAGAGACACATCACTATGTTCTATAATTTCGGTATCACTTTGCCCAATTCCTGAAGTTTCTAGAATAATTAAATCATATGCTGCTGCTTTAATTACTTCAATGGCTTCTGCCACGTATTTTGACAAGGCAAGGTTTGATTGTCGTGTAGCCAAACTACGCATATATACTCGAGGCGAATTAATGGCGTTCATTCTAATTCTATCCCCTAATAAAGCACCGCCTGTTTTTCTTTTTGATGGATCTACAGAAATAAGTCCAATGGTTTTTTCAGGAAAATCAATTAAAAATCGGCGAACTAATTCATCTACTAATGAAGACTTTCCAGAACCACCTGTTCCTGTTATACCTAGTACAGGAGTTTTTAATGATTTATTCTTTTCGTGAATTTCTTTTAATGTTTCCGCAGCGATCTCAGGAAAATTCTCAGCTGCTGAAATAATTCTTGCAATAGCACCTGGTTTTTTATCAGCCAAATGTTCAAACTCTCCGTTTAGCGCATCTCCAATAGGATAGTCTGAGGTTTCTACCAAATGATTAATCATTCCTTGTAAACCAAGCTCACGCCCATCATCTGGAGCGTAAATTCTAGTGATGCCATAGTCCATTAACTCTTTGATTTCTGAAGGAAGGATTACACCACCTCCACCACCAAAGATTTTAATATGTCCCGCGCCTCTTTCTTGAAGCAAATCATACATATACTTGAAGTACTCCATATGCCCTCCTTGATAGGATGTCATGGCGATGGCATTTGCATCTTCTTGAATGGCTGTAGTAACAACTTCCTCAACACTCCTATCATGCCCTAGATGTATTACTTCAACCCCCGTAGATTGAATAATGCGGCGCATAATATTAATAGCGGCATCGTGCCCATCAAATAGTGATGCTGCGGTTACAATACGCACTTTGTTTTTTGGAGTATAGGGTGTTTGTTGTTGCATTTTAACAGGTATAAAATTCAGATTACAAAGTTAGTTAAAAATGAGTTTTGAAGCTACTAAGGATTTAAAATTGATTAACAATAAAGAAATAACATTTGTTTAAGAAATTATCAGTCAAATCAAATAAAATTTTCGTAAATTGCAATCCATATTATAAACTTTAATAAATAAAAATTATGAAGAAAACTTACATTTTAGCTATTGCAGCATTTGCATTTACTGTTAACATGAATGCACAAATTAATGATGATTTCGAAGGATATACAACAGGACCTATCTCTTCTCAATCTGACAATTTCACCACTTGGAGTGGAGTAGACGGAACGGGCGAAGATGCTACTGTTGAAACTGCACAAGCATCAAACGGTACAAAATCTATGAATGTTGTATCAGGTAACGATATGTTATTTGATTTTGACGGTGGTGTTGGAGCTGATATCCACTCATACCAATTTAAAGTATATTTAGAAGCTGGTAGTACTGGTTTTATTGGTTTAATGTCTGAGCAAGGTGGCACGAACACTTTTGGTGCTTCACTTTACTTTAACGAGCCTGTAAATGCTTCTGGAGATGGTATCTTTATTGGTGGAGCCTTAACTGGTGATTTCTTTGATATTCCAGAAGAACAATGGGTAACTTTATTATTTGTAATGGATCTTGATGCTGATACTATGACTTTAGCTGTTGACGGAACTGTAGTATATGATGATGCTTTAGCTTTGGCAGGTGCTGGTCTTCTAGTAGCTGATATCTGGGCTAACGATGGTGATACAGATTTCTACATGGATGAAGTAATTTTCCAAGAAGGAGTATTAGGTGCTGAAGATTTTAACGCTGATGTATTTAGTGTATATCCTAACCCTGTAGTTAATACATTAAACATTAACAGCGCAGAAGCAGTAGATAGTATTACTGTATTTGACGTTCTTGGTAAAGTTGTATTAAATGTTACTCCTGGAGTTTCATCTCCAGCTATTGACATGAGCTCATTAAACTCTGGTGTTTATTTAGTAAATGTTACTATTGACGGTACTTCAAAAACTGTAAAAGTTATTAAGTAATTTTATTACTTAATAAAATTCATTTAAGGCTCTTCATCTATGGAGAGCCTTTTTTAATACCATTATCCAAAATAAAACACGCTATGAAACAATTATTTTACATCTTCTTTGTTGCGACAACATTCTCTTGTGCAGAGCTACAAAACGTGATTAACACATTACCAACCAATACAGGCTTGGATAGTGCTACCATTGCTAGCGGACTAAGAGAAGCGCTTGATACCGGTATAGAAAAACAAGTAACTAAGCTTAGCCAAACAAATGGTTTTTACAAAAACAATCTCGTTAAAATTTTATTACCTCAGGAATTACAAAAAGTAGACAAAACATTACGGAATATAGGATTAGGAAGCCTCGCAGACGAGGGACTAAAAGTATTAAACAGAGCAGCAGAAGATGCTGTAAAAGAAGCTACTCCCATTTTTGTCAATGCTGTAAAAGAAATAACCTTTATAGATGCAAAGAATATTTTATTAGGAAATGACACCGCAGCAACCTCCTATTTAGAAAACAAAACAACTACAGCTCTATACCAACGTTTTAATCCAATAATAAAAAAATCATTTACTAAAGTAGGTGCGGATAAAGTGTGGTCTACTATCATTAAAAAATACAATCGCATACCGCTTACCAACAATGTAAATCCAGACTTAACAGACTATGTTACCACCCAAGCACTGGAAGGTGTTTACCTAATGATTGGAGAAGAAGAAAAAGAAATAAGAAACAACACAGCATCTAGAACTACAAACCTATTAAAACAAGTCTTCTCACTCCAAGATTAATGCAAAAACCTGAAATAGGTAAATGCATATTGTAGCCTTGAACCATACCAAGAAAAATATTCCCCATCAACGAGTTGCACTTCTTTTTGCGTAGCTTCTTCTAATTCTTGCACATGTTTTTCCTTGAATGGAAAAGGCTCTGATGACAATAAGACAAGGTCTACTTCTTTAAGAGCATTTATCGATATTTCCGGATATCTTGATGCAGGATCTTTTAAGACATTTTCAAACTTATTTATACGCAATAGATCATTGATAAATGTTTGTTGACCGGCAGCCATAAAAGGGTTTTCCCATATAAGATAGGCCACTTTTTTGACTTGTTTACCCTTCATAAACTCATAAAATGAGTAGTATTCATTTTTAATTTTTTCAATAATCTGAAAGGCTTTTTCTTCTTTATTAAAAAGTTCCCCTAAGAGAGAAATCATATCTAGACTATCATCAACGGTATAAATATCACTCAACCAAACAGGTGCTATTTCAGAACAGGCTTCTACTATTTCTTTGGTGTTTTCCTCTTTATTACAAATAATAATATCTGGTTTTAAAGCTTTTATTCTATCAAGATGTATTGTTTTGGTACCCCCTACAACTTTGACTTCATTTCGCAAGGCTTTTGGGTGAATACAAAACTTCGTAATACCTACCAATTGTATTGTAAGCCCTAAATCAACTAGCAATTCGGTCTGAGAAGGCACCAGTGATACAATACGTTTTGGAGTCTCTAAGAACTCAAAAACAGTATGTAACTGATCTTTAATTTGCATCTAGAATACGCTGCATTTGTTGCTGTAAATCTTGGGCCGCTTTTACTGCTGCTACTGCAAAATCTTTATCGCGAGAAGCATAGATGATTCCACGAGAAGAATTAATTAGCAATCCTACGGTATCATTCATACCATAGGTACAAACATCTTGTAAACTACCTCCTTGGGCTCCAACACCCGGAACCAGTAAGAAACTATGAGGAATTATCTTACGTATCTCTGCAAGATGTACTGCTTTGGTTGCCCCAACTACATACATTAAATTTTCAGCATGTTGCCAAGTCCTAGATGTCTTAAGTACTTGTTTATACACTTCTTCTCCTTCTGAAATTTTAGTTTGAAAATCAAAAGCACCTTGGTTAGATGTAAGGGCAAGTAAAATAGTATGTTTATCTTGAAATGCTAAAAAGGGCTCTACAGAATCTTTACCCATATAAGGGGCCACTGTAACAGAATCGAAGCCTAAATCTTCAAAAAAAGCTTTGGCATACATAGTTGATGTATTGCCAATATCACCACGTTTAGC
>JBNMOX010000171.1:0-4736 GCA_051275835.1 Patiriisocius sp. | reverse complement strand
GGTCAGACAATTAGTTATGTGTTTATAGTGACTAATACAGGGAATGTAACCTTGTATAACATCACCCTTGAAGATCCACTACCTGGAATTATTATCTCTGGAGGTCCTATTGCTGAGTTAATACCAGGAGAAGTAGATGATTCTACCTTTACAGCTGAGTACACCGTTACCCAGGCAGATATAAATGCAGGAAAGGTGATTAATCAAGCTATAGCTACTGGAGAGACAGGAGATGGAGATGAGGTAACAGATACTTCAGATGATCCTAACGATCCAACAGATACTGATATTAATGGCGATGGTGATCCAGATGATCCAACGGTTACCATATTACCTAATGTACTGGGCACGTTTAATATTTTTAATGCTGTGTCACCGGATGGTAATGGAGAAAATGATATCTTCTTAATACAAGGGATTAGTGAGTATCCAGAAAATAGTGTTCAGATATTTAACCGCTGGGGTGTTAAAGTCTTTGAAGTTGATGGCTATGGAGGTTCTAACGACCTTGAAAATGTCTTTACTGGAGAATCAGACGGTAGAGCTACTATTGAACAGGGCACTTTATTACCAACAGGGACGTATTTCTATGTTCTTAAATTCAGCAGTAATAACCCTGGGCAAGAAACGTACGCAGGTTACTTGTATTTAAACAGATAATAATCAATTAATTTGATATCCGGGTGTTATAAACTGCACTCGGTAAACAAAACATATATTATGAAACAAAGTTATTTATTTACACTGCTACTATTATTGATGAGTGGACTAATGACAGTTCAAGCACAACAAGACCCTCAGTATACACAGTATATGTATAATACTCAAGTCGTAAACCCTGGTTATGTAGGCTCGAGAGAGGCTTTAAGTTTTGGATTGTTATTACGGAAACAATGGGTAGGTTTAGAGGGGTCTCCTCAAACCGGAACATTTACTGTAGATTCTCCATTAGGATTTAATGAGAACATGGGATTAGGTTTGACGATAGTTTCTGATGAAATAGGTCCGGCAGTTGAAACCAGTATTACAGCTGATTATTCTTACACCATTCAAGCTTCTGAAAAAGGAAAACTAGCTTTTGGTTTGAAAGCTGGTGTAAATTTATTAGATGTTGATTTTACAAAATTGAATATTGCTGATCCCGGTGATCCAAGGTTTCAAAACAATATTGATAAAAAAACGCAACCTCAAATTGGTGCAGGACTGTATTATCACACAAATAAATTTTATGCTGGATTGTCTGTGCCTAACTTTTTGAGAACAACGCACTTTGATGAGTCAAGTTTAGAAAATTCTAATGTAGAGAGTACGCCTCGAGAAAACATACATTATTTCTTTATTGCAGGATATGTTTTTGACATTAATGAAAATTTGAAATTGAAGCCTGCATTTTTGACTAAAATCGTAGGCGGATCACCACTTCAGGCAGATGTATCATTAAATGCATTGTTTAATGAAAAGTTTACCCTTGGGGTAGCGTATCGTTGGAGTGCAGCCTTGAGTGCTATGGCAGGATTTCAAGTCAGTGATGGCTTATTTATTGGCTTAGGATATGATTACCAGACAACCGATTTAGAGCAATACAGCGATGGATCTTATGAATTAATGTTGCGTTTTGATGTCTTTAAGAAACCAGAACGTATATTAACACCTCGATTCTTCTAGTAAAGAAGAATAAAGCAAACAGAATAAAAAAAAGAAATAATACAAACAATAACATAATAAGGGCATTATGGATATCCGTTCAATACAAAAAGTACTTACCATCTTATTGATGTTTTTAAGCATTGGAGTTGGTTTTTCACAAGAAAATAAAATAAAAAAAGCTGACAAAGATTTTGATCGTTATGCATACATTGATGCGCGCGATATTTATTTGAAAGTGGTAGAAGATGGCTATGCATCTGCCGAAATTTATAAGAAGTTAGGTGACACTTATTATTGGAATAGTGATTACGTCAATGCCTCTCAATGGTATTTGCGATTGGTGGATCAGTTTCCTGCTCAAACAGACGCTGCTTATTATTTAAGAGCAGCACAAAGCTTAAAAACAGTAGGTGATTATGAGAAGTCTGATGAAATGATGGAGCAATATGTTGCCCTTACTGGTGATAACTTAATTATTCAGAATTATGAAGAAAATAAAGATTACCTAAGTAAGATAGCATTTATATCTAAGAAATACGAATTAATAAAAACGGACGTTAGTTCTGGTACATCAGATTTTGGTTCTGCTTATTATAACGGTAATATTGTGTTTGCATCTGCAGAGGGAACCACTGGTGGCGGTAAGTCTGATTGGACAGACCAGCCTTATTTAGATTTATTTGTAGCGATACGTGATAGCTTAGGAAAGCTAAGCGATAAAGAACGCTTAAGTAATAAAATAAACACAAAATATCATGAGAGCTCTGCGGTATTTACAAAAGATGGAAGTGCTATTTTCTTTACTAGAAATAATTATATTCAAGGAAAACGTAAAGCAGGAAAGGATAAAGAAAGGACAGTACGTTTAAAACTATACAAATCTTCAAAAGACGCTAATGGGAATTGGACCGATGCCCTAGAAATGCCTTTTAATAGTGATGACTATTCTACAGCACACCCTGCCTTAAGCAATGATGAAAAACGTTTGTATTTTTCAAGTGATATGCCAGGAACCAACGGAATGAGTGATTTGTGGTACGTAGATATTTTAGGATCTGATGCCTATGGAGTACCCGTTAATTTAGGGGAAATAGTAAATACAGAAGCGAGGGAATCTTTTCCTTTTATAAGTCGGAATGGGAACATCTATTTTTCTACAGATGGTCGTCCAGGTCTAGGTGGATATGATATTTTTTCTGCGCCTATTGATGAAGATGGAATTATAGGTGAAATTGTAAATATTGGTGTGCCTGCTAATAGTAATCAAGATGATTTTGGTTTAATCATTGAAGAAGATTTAAATTTAGGCTATGTTAGTTCTAATAGAGATGGTGAACAAGGAAGTAGTGATGATGATATTTATAGAATCCAGTTTGCTAGTTGTAGAGTTGATATAGCTGGTGTTGTGATAGATAAGAATACAAGTGAAGTTATTCCAAGAGCCACAGTAAGGTTATTGAATAAAGACAATGAACAAATTGATGAATTGATTGCCAATGATATGGGCGAATTTAGTTTTCCAGAGATGGATTGTGAACGCCAGTATACGGTGCGTGCCTCCAAAGTTGGCTATGAGCCAAATGAGGAGCTGATAACAACCCCCAATGAGTCTGTGAAGTTACATCTAGTTATACCATTAACACCAGTAGATCCATGTCCACCCAATGATTTAGGATGTAGATTAACACTGCAGCCTATTTATTTTGATTTTGATAAGAGTTTTATCCGTCCAGATGCTGCCATTGAGTTAGCAAAAATTTTAGCGGCAATGCGACAATACCCAGCCCTTATTATCCATATAGAGTCTCATACAGATTCTAGAGGGGAAGATATATACAATGAGAAGTTATCAGGAAGAAGAGCACAATCTACCAAAAAATGGTTGATCGAAAATGGGATAGATGCTTCCAGATTAACAGCTAGAGGCTATGGAGAATATCAATTAACAAACAACCAATGTTCTAATGGAGTTAAATGTAGTGAAGAAGAGCACCAACTCAATAGAAGATCGATGTTTATTATACAGAACTAATTAAAACTATAGACATTTAAGAAGCCTTTTAACATAGCGTGTTAAAGGGCTTCTTTTTTGAATGAAGATGTAGCTTTTTAATGTGTTTTTACTTTAGTTAAGTGTAGTATTTTAGTCCGCGTAATTTTTTTAGGTAGGGTGACTCATATCTCAAAATTTGTCAGTCTTATAATCAGAACAATCTATTTCTTGCGCTAGATTTATAATTAATTAGCAATAGAGGTATAGAGTCTAGATGTTTTAACTCACAAGTAATTTGTGTGTTACCCAATAGAAATACTCTTGTTTCTCATAGCACGTTGCTAAAGCTTTTAGTTCTTTGGAGCTATTGCTGTTATTTTGGAGAAGACTTTCACAGATATAGGTGTATAAAAAAACCTGCCAATATTGACAAGTTTTTTTATAGTAGGATGTATTTATAGTTTGTCTGCCGTAATTCGTGTTTCACGATTGGCAATTTCCCAAGCCGTATGAAAAATAAGCCTTGTTCTTTTTTCCATTAAGTCGTACTCAATTTTATCTGGAGTGTCAGATATTTTATGATAATCAGCATGTACACCATTGAAGTAGAAAATAATGGGAATATTGTTTTTTGCAAAATTGTAATGATCACTGCGGTAGTAAAAACGATTAGGGTCATTTTCATCATTGTACGTGTAATCTAGTTCTAATTCGCTGTATTTTTTTGCAACTTCTTCTGAAACATCATGCAATTCTTGACTTAGCTTATCACTTCCAATAAGGTACACATAATTTGGATTTTCTGCTTTATCTGGATCGATACGTCCAATCATGTCTGTGTTTAAATTACAAACGGTATTGGCAAGTGGGAATAATGGATTTTCTGTATAATAACGAGAACCATATAATCCTATTTCTTCACCTGTTACGTGTAAGAATAGAATAGAACGTTTAGGTCCTTTACCTTCTTTTACAGCTTTTTGAAATGCTTCTGCCATTTCTAGCATTGCTACGGTACCACTTCCGTCATCATCTGCTCCGTTAAATACATTTCCATCGTCATCAACACCAACATGATCTAGGTGTGCAGACAATA
>JBNMOX010000170.1:0-4738 GCA_051275835.1 Patiriisocius sp. | reverse complement strand
ACACAACGACGCTCAAACTTCAGAAAGTATCGCTCAAGGTATATACAAAGAAACCATGATTGAGCAGGGCTTTTATATTTTAAAACTTAACAATGAAACTACTGAAAATCAACTCTTTAAGAGAGGCGTGAATGCTAATTTCATCCAATTTCATTTTTGTGTGAAAGGCTCCGGATCTTTTAGTTTTAATAATGGTAATTATAGGTTAGACATTCAAGAGAATGGCTCACTATTATTATACAATCCACAACGAGATTTGCCTATTGAAGTTATGGTCGCACCAAATTCATGGCTTATTTCGGTGCTATTGCCTATTAAAAAGTTTCACACTTTATTTTCTAACGAAGCCAATTATGTTTCCTTTTTAACCGACGAAAATAAAGACAGAAAGTATTATAAAGATGCTCAAATCTCACCATCTATGGCCATTGTGCTCAACCAATTAATGAACTATAATTTACACCCTTCTGTAAAGCCATTGTATTTTAAAGGGAAGGCCTACGAGTTATTGAGTTTGTATTTTAATAGAGAAGAAGATGTAGATATAGAACAATGTCCATTTTTGGTAGATGAATTAAATGTAACCAAAATTAAAAAAGCCAAACAAATTATGATTAGCCGCATGGCAGAACCTCCAACACTCCAAGCATTGGCAGATGAAATACAGCTCCCAATAAATAAACTTAAAGAGGGTTTTAAGCAAATTTACGGAGACCCGGTATTTGCCTTTTTATTTGACTACAAAATGGAAGTTGCACGACAATTATTGGCCTCAGGTTCTCATAATGTAAATGAGGTGGGTCTTAAAGTAGGCTATAGTACAGCAAGTCATTTTATTGCAGCTTTTAAAAAGAAATTTGGCACCACACCAAAGAAGTTTATTGTCGCTCAGAGTTCGTAAAATATAATTAAAGAGATGAATTAAACATAAACATCTCCCCCCGCAATACATGCGGAGCCGGCTCTAGCTCCTCTTCAAAGAGTAGAACTTAAAACTCTTCCCCTTGAAGGGAGGTTGGGAAGGATATTCTTCTCGAGTTTTTTTCTGAAATGTTATCCTATTTATAGCGACAGAATAAGCCTAAATATACCATGATGAAAAAGTTCCTTGTTTTTTTCCTTGTTTTTTGTTTTGCCATAGAAACAAACGCCCAAGACTCCAATAATGAAACGCTGGATACGATTATCTCTCGAGTAGCAGATACGGTAACAGGGCGTCCAGGTAACTGGCGTTTTGTTATTAATGAACGCCTCATGATTTGCCTAACCGATGAGAATAATAATCGCATGCGTATTATTTCTCCCATTACCGAAGTGGAGAATGTACCAGAACAAGAACTAATTAATGCCTTAACAGCTAATTTCCATACTGCTCTTGATGTAAAATATGCGATTAGTGATGATGTGTTATGGAGTGTTTTTATTCATCCCCTTCAAGAACTAAGCGAATCACAAATGGAAGACGCTATTTTACAAGTCTTTAATGCTGCCGAAACTTATGGAACCTTATATAGTAGCACCCATTTATCTTTTCCGTTCTTAACTAAAAATAAAAAAGAGAAGCCCCAAATCTCCAAAACAATTGAGTTGCAAAAAGGGTAAGGCGTTTATTTTCCATAAGGAAGGTTTTTATAAAGACATTCTCTTATTATTTTGTTAATCTATCCTGCCTAGAATTAAGAACCCATTTTTTAAGGTTATTTTTGATTGTAAGTTTTGATGTCACCCTTGGTTTATCAAAGGAGACCTCTTCTTAAGGGCCTTCGACGGGCTTACACTGACAAAAATTTTTCGAAAAATCATGAAAGGAGTTCTCTTAGTAAATCTTGGGTCGCCAGATAGCACAGATCCTAAAGACGTAAAAAAATATTTAGGTGAGTTCTTAATGGACGAGCGCGTAATTGATGTGCCTAGGTGGGCAAGAATTCTACTGGTACGCGGGATTGTTTTAAACACAAGACCAAAAAAATCTGCAGCTGCCTATGCAAAAATATGGTGGGAAGAAGGCTCCCCTTTAATTGTGCTATCTGAGCGTTTGCAAAAGAAAGTCCAGGAAAAGTCAAACATTCCTGTGGCATTAGCCATGCGTTATGGGTCTATGACCCTTAAAAAAGGATTGCAAGAATTGGTAGATAAAGGCTGTACCGAAATTAAAACTATTCCGCTTTATCCGCAGTTTGCTATGGCAACCACAGAGACGATTGATGTAAAAGTAGATGAGCTTGTTGCAGCATATTTTCCTGGAGTTACCATTACCCGTACGGCAGCTTTTTATCATAAAGAAGACTACATTAAAGTATTGGCAGAAAGCATTGGCGAGAAACTAAAAGAACTAGACTACGAACATCTTTTGTTTAGCTATCACGGAGTTCCTGAACGTCACATTAGAAAGAGTGATATTACTAATGGAAATTGCAAAATGGACGGAAAGTGTTGCTTTAAAAAGGGCTCTAAACAACATGAATTTTGTTATAGACATCAATGCGAAATTACTACGGTAAACGTAGCAAAATACTTAAAACTAGAACGCGGTACCTACTCAACCACCTTCCAATCTCGTTTGGGCTTTGACGCTTGGTTACAGCCGTATACAGATAGAACCATAGAACGAATGGGGAAAGCAGGCCTCAAAAAAATGGCTGTGGTGACTCCGGCCTTTGTGAGTGATTGCTTGGAAACACTCGAAGAAATTGCGATGGAAGGGGAAGAAATTTTCCATGAAGTTGGCGGAAAAGCGTTTAGCACCATACCTTGTTTAAACGATAGAGACTCTTTTGCCCAATTACTAGCCAATTGGATTGAAGAATGGCAGGTGGTACATATAGAAACTGCTATAGCATAAAATACCCATAAGGAAAAACACAATCCCTTTGAAAAAAAACTCAGATTCATTAGGCACACAACCTATTAGCAGCTTGCTTATTAAGCAGGCAGTACCTGCTTCTATTGGTATTTTGGTGATGTCGCTTAACATGATTGTTGACACTATTTTTTTGGGGCGATGGATTGGTCCCTTGGCTATTTCGGCCATCACAGTAGTTATTCCAGTTACTTTTTTCATAGCTGCCATAGGGTTGGCTATTGGGATTGGTGGAAGTTCTGTTTTGTCACGAGCTTTAGGAGCTGGTGAAGAAACAAAGGCGCTGCGTGTCTTCGGAAACATGAGCACCTTAACGTTTCTTTCTTCCGCTTTATTAGCTGTGCTGGGCTTAGTGTTTCAAGACAGACTTATTAATTTCTTTGGAGCAGATGATAGTTTTAGAGACTTGGCATTAACCTATTATCGCATTGTTTTGTACGGTATTGTTATGCTAGCTATGTGTATGATGGGAAATAGCGTGATACGCGCCGAAGGAAAACCAAAATTTGCCATGTACGCTATGATGCTCCCTGCGGTAGGGAATATCTTTATGGACTATATCCTTATTAATGTGCTAGATTATGGCATGGAAGGTGCCGCTTGGGCAACCTTTACCAGTTATACCATTTGCTTTGGTTTTATTGTTTGGTTTTTTGTCTTTAAAAGTGAGCTCCGCCTTAGACTAAAAAGCTTTTTGTTAAACAATGCCATTGTCAAAGAGATTAGTGGACTTAGTTTCGTTACCCTAGCTAGACAAGGGGTCATTGCTATATTGACTATCTTATTAAATAATGTCCTCATTAGAGTGGGTGATGCCATTGATGTAGCCAGTTATGGTATTATAAGTAGAGCACTCATGTTTGCGCTTTTCCCTGTTATTGGAGTAAACCAAGGATTTATGCCTATTGCAGGCTATAATTATGGTGCTAAAAACCTACAAAGGGTGCGAGAAGCCATTAATATTTCTATTAAATATTCTGGGATCTTGGCCTTGATTATTTTCACCCTTATTATGCTTTTTGCAGAGTCTTTTGTAGGGATATTTATTAGTGATAAAGCTACAGCGGCAGGTGATATTGCGGACAATGCAGCGTTGCTAGAAAGAACGCCAAATGCATTGCGTTGGGTGTTTGCGGCGACCCCCGTTATTGTTATTCAGCTTATTGGAGGTTCTTACTTTCAATCTATTGGGAGGATCATTCCTGCTTTGTTATTGAATCTTACCAAACAAGGCTTCTTTTTAATTCCACTTATTTTAATCTTACCCGGTTTTTATGGTGTTTGGGGGGTGTGGATTTCTTTTCCTATTGCCGATGTTTTGTCTACGATAGTTACGGGTTATTTCTTGAACCGTGCTGTGAAAAGAGACCTTGCTGTCTAAGTTATCTTCAGGAAAAGTCTTAACGAACCTGTTAAAAAATTGAGTGTGTAACCCCTTTTCAGTATTTTAGTTGCTGCCTTTGGCAAAACAACAAGAAACCGAAAACGTATACCATGAAACAAACAACCATCCTTCTTTTCTTATTTAGTATTTTCTTCGGAAATTTTAATGAACCCATACAGGCGCAAGCATATGATGAAGCGCTTTATGACGCTCTTGAATATAGGCTTGTAGGTCCTTTTAGAGGGGGTCGTAGTGCCGCTGTAACGGGTGTGCCAGGCAAACCCAATCTGTACTACTTTGGGTCTACCGGTGGCGGGATTTGGGAAACCAAAAATGGCGGAAGAAGTTGGAAAAATATTAGTGATGGGTATTTTGGAGGTTCTATTGGAGCCATAGAAGTTGCCCAAAGTGACGCCAATGTAATTTATGTAGGGGGTGGCGAAAAAACAGTGCGAGGGAATGTATCTTCAGGATATGGTGTCTGGAAATCTGAA